>NZ_JAHBDJ010000078.1:0-2644 GCF_019956375.1 Pseudomonas sp. GL-R-19
TGCGGATTCCACACGCACTTGGACACCCATTCCACGAACACTTGGACAGCGATTCCACGCTGACTTGGACACTCATTCCACGGCCACTTGGACACTGATTCCACGAGCACTTGGACAGTGATTTTCCGCTGATCCATCCCAGGTTCAGGCAGGCAGCGACGCAGGATTTTTCACTACCATCGACCTCTTTTCTCGAAGCAAAGAGGTCGTCGTGGAGCGTTTATCCATGCGTAAAATCCGAGAGGTACTACGCCTAAAGTTCGACGCCGGCCTGTCCGTGCGCAAGATTGCCATCAGCCTTCGCATCAGCAGCGGCAGTGCCGGCAATTACCTGCACCGCTTCAACGCTTGCGGGCTGACTTGGCCTACGTCGTTGTCGGATGCTGAGCTGGAACGATGTCTGTTTCCGCCAGCACCGACAGTTCCCAGCGATCAAAGGCCGATGCCGGACTGGGCATGGGCTCATGCCGAGCTACGCCGACCCGGCGTGACTCTGGCCTTGCTTTGGCAAGAGTACCGACTCAGCCACCCGCAAGGCTTCCAGTACAGCTGGTTCTGCGAGCACTACCGGCTCTGGGCCGCCAGGGTCGATGTGGTCATGCGCCAGGAGCATCGAGCTGGCGAAAAGCTGTTCGTCGATTACGCCGGCCAGACCGTGCCGGTCATCGACCGCAAAACCGGCGAAATCCGTCAGACCCAGATCTTCGTCGCCGTCCTGGGCGCCTCCAGCTACACCTTCGCCGAGGCCACCTGGTCGCAGAAACTTCCCGACTGGCTGGGCTCGCACGTCCGCTGCTTCGCTTTTCTTGGCGGCACATCGCAGATCCTGGTGCCGGACAACCTGCGCAGTGGCGTCACCAAGGCGCATCGCTACGAGCCCGACATCAATCCCAGTTATCGCGACCTGGCCGAGCATTACGGCGTGGCCGTGCTACCAGCCAGATCCCGCAAGCCTCGGGACAAAGCCAAGGTCGAAGTCGGCGTGCAAGTGGTCGAGCGCTGGATCCTGGCGGTCTTGCGCGACCGCCAGTTCTTCTCGCTGGGCGAACTCAACACGGCGATCGGCGTGCTGCTCGAACGCCTCAATCAACGGCCCTTCAAGAAGCTGCCGGGCTCCCGCCGCTCGGCCTTCGAAGCCATCGACCAACCTGCACTGCAACCGCTGCCGGAACACCCTTACGTCTATGCCGAATGGAAAAAAGTGCGAGTCCATATCGACTACCACGTCGAGGTCGATGGTCACTTCTACTCGGTGCCGTACCAGTTGGTGAAGCACCAACTCGAAGTACGGCTGACTGCGCAGACCGTCGAGTGCTTCCACACCAACCAGCGCGTGGCCAGCCATCTGCGCTCACAGCACAAAGGCCGCCACACCACCCAAGCCGAGCACATGCCCAAGAGCCACCGCGAACATGCCGAGTGGACGCCGCAACGGCTGATCCGCTGGGCAGAGCAGACAGGGCCGAATACGGCCGGCGTCATCGCCTACATCCTCGAAAGCCGAATCCATCCGCAGCACGGCTTCCGCGCCTGCCTGGGCATCCTGCGCCTGAGCAAACAGCACGGCGAAGAGCGGCTGGAAGCCGCTTGCCAGCGTGCGCTGGCACTGGGCGCGTGCAGTTACAAAAGCCTCGAATCGATCCTGCGCCAAGGGCTGGAACGGCTGCCGCTGGCCCAGCAAAACCTGCCGCTGCTGCCCGACGAGCACATCAACTTGCGTGGCCCTGGCTACTACCACTGACCTGAAAAAGGAGCACGAACATGCTGCCTAACCCGACACTCGACAAGCTGCAAACCCTGCGACTGCACGGCATGATCAAGGCACTGAGCGAGCAACACGCAACGCCCGACATCAATGACCTCAGCTTCGATGAGCGCCTTGGCCTGATGGTCGACCGAGAGCTGACCGAGCGTGAAGACGCCCGCCTGAATACCCGTCTGAAAGCCGCGCGGCTGCGCCACAACGCTTGCCTGGAAGACATCGACTACCGCAGCCCGCGCGGCTTGGACAAGTCCCTGATCCTGCAACTGGGCAGCGGCCAATGGCTGCGCGACGGCCTGAACCTGATCATCGGCGGCCCCACCGGCGTGGGCAAAACCTGGCTCGCCTGCGCGCTGGCCCACAAGGCCTGCCGGGACGGCTATAGCGTGCGCTATCTGCGCCTGCCGCGCTTGATGGAAGAACTGGGCCTGGCCCACGGCGACGGCCGCTTCGCCAAACTAATGGCCGGCTACGCCAAGACCGACCTGCTGATCCTGGACGACTGGGGCTTGGCGCCGTTTACCGCTGCGCAACGGCGCGACATGCTCGAACTGCTGGACGACCGCTACGGCAACCGCTCGACGCTGGTGACCAGCCAGATGCCGGTGGACAAATGGCATGCGCTGATCGGCGATCCGACCTTGGGCGACGCGATCCTCGACCGGCTGGTGCATAACGCTTATCGCATCGAACTGAAGGGCGAATCGATGCGCAGGCGCGCAACGAAATTGACGGCAACAGGGACTTCAGACTAACTATGCAAACCTGCGTCGCTGCGCTCCGACTGCCTGTCCAAGTGGATGTGGATCAGGTGTCCAAGTGAGCGTGGAATGACTGTCCAGATGATCGTGGATTGAGTGTCCAAGTGTCGTGGAATCCGCA
>NZ_JAHBDJ010000079.1:0-1649 GCF_019956375.1 Pseudomonas sp. GL-R-19
GGGGACGCGCTACACCGATCAGCCGTTGCTGCGGTCGGTCGCCTTGGCTTTGCTTTGGGCGACAGCGGCTTCAGCCTTCTGTTTCTGGGCAACCTGGAAGGCTTTCATCGAGACTGTCCGGGCCGACTCCATGCGTGCGACGGTCCGGTCACCGCCACCGGTGGCCATCGCCAGAGAAGAAGCGGTCAGGGTGGCGACGACGAAGAGAACTTTCATGGATTTCATTTGGGTATCCTCAAGTGAAGTGTGTTAACGGTTAAAGCGCAATTCATTGGCGAGCGCTGAACGTCCTTGTTCAACCGGACTTCACCAGCCAGCCAGGGCGGCGTTGCCTGGTGTCCCGGTGCCTTGCTCCAGGCGCGCTTGGGTGTCTTTGTCTTTGGCCCAGGCAGTGAGCAGTAGCATCATCCCGAACCCACCGACGATGAGCACCGGATAGGCGGCCAGCAACTCCAGCAGGGAGTACTTCCAGGCCAGCGGACGACCAACACCCAGCAGGGCGGCATAGAACCACGACACGCCAGAGAACGCCCCCGAGAACAGCGCCAGCATGCGCAGGCTGAAGGAGAGTTTGAGTAACGAACCGGCCTTTTTCAGCGCCGGCAATACAGCGCGATGCAACACGAAGCCGTTAATGGTCAACAGCACAACGATGCCGATCTTGGCTTGTATTTTTGGATTGAGGAAATACTCCATTCCCTTGCCGGCATAGTCGATCCCGACAATGGCAACGCCCGTAATCCAGAGCACGACAAGTGCAAGCGATACGGTTTTTTGAAGACTGTCCATGTGCGCGTCATCATGGTGACCCGACACATCGCCCTTCAGGAGTTGCTGGACCATTGCAATGTCACTGGTCAACACCAGCCCGATTGCCACGCAGCAGGCGATAAGATGGAAATATACAACGCCCAAGCGCAAATATTCCACGGTGGACGAAGAAAACATACTAAGTTCCATGGTTACCTCTTGGATTCAATAGTGAATCGACCTGGCTCTCGGCACGGCATAATTAGAGTTTACCGTTGCTGATTTCAGTTAAGACTCGGCCATTACGATTAGTTAATTAGTTAATCTTGCGGCATGATGCTGCGAAGATAAGAGCGACGCTTGCGAATGAACTTTCAGTCATTCGAATGTTCTCATTTTCAGGTAACAACAAACATCATCCGCACGGGGTGCCAATGAGGTTTAACTTGCGCTGATCAGGCAATGCTGGTGGGGTCGGCGGGGCTTCCACCCCATTCGAGGAAACGGATCTTGTGAATCTCGCCCTCGCTGTCTTCGTAGACCAGGGTCACCGGCACCATGCCGGTCTTGTCGGAGGTATCGGTGCGCTGCAGTACCCGTTTCACATCGATGTCCATTCCGTAGTGGTATTCGACGGCGGAGACATGCGCGCCGGGATCTTGCAGGCTGTTCTGGTCGAAGACACTGGGTGCGAGACTGGATATCACTGCACTGACAATTGTGGCGATGCTCATAAGGCTGACCTCTTTTGTAGTTCGCTTGACAAGGACCTAATGTGACACGTGATGAGAGTGAAGTTCACAGTACCGCGACGAACGTGCCCGCCTGAAAAGCCTGTAGTGGCTGCAAACTCCCGGCAATTCCCCGCGCTTGACGCCTCTCGACCGTTCGTCCTTAAA
>NZ_JAHBDJ010000080.1:0-1628 GCF_019956375.1 Pseudomonas sp. GL-R-19
GTAGGAGGGGCCGCCTCGTCTTCGACGCCGCGCTGTCGCGCAGCAAACTGAGGGAGCTAGAGTTGAAGAGCGTGCGCGGGGCAGAGACCGTCATTAGCACTGGTGTGACAGCACCCGAGTAGGAGAGTGGTCCGCACGGTATCGGCGTGGAGTCGTTGAAGGCACGGCATGCCGTGACCTCGTATAAGAGAGTGAACCCTTTCGCCACCGTGTACCCCGCGCACGCTTTTCCATCCTGCGAGGAATTGGCATGGCGCGCAAGAACCAAAAACGCTTCGAGATTATCCACCACGACTGCGCTGGTATCGATGTTGGCAGTCGTGAGCATTGGGTCGCGGTCAATCCCGGGCGCGGCGATAACCCGGTTCGCAAGTTTTCGACCTTCACCGATGACCTGATCGCGTTAGCCGACTGGCTCGCGTCATTGAAGATCAAGGTCGTGGCCATGGAGGCCACCGGCGTCTACTGGATCCCCCTTTTCGAAGTGCTGGACGCGCGGGGATTTGAGGTTTATCTGGTCAACTCCCGTGCAACCCGGCAGACCTCTGGCCGCAAATCCGATGTCCTCGATTGCCAATGGATCTGGCAACTCATGACGCACGGCCTGTTGAGCGGGGCTTTTCGCCCTTCGGATGAGATTTGCTCGATGCGTTCCCTGGTGCGCCAACGGGCCAATAAAGTCTGCGATCAGGCCAAGTCCATCAATCGGATGCAAAAAGCCCTGAGCCAGATGAACATTCATTTGGCCAACGTCATCAGTGACATTACCGGTGTGACCGGCATGAAAATTCTTAACGCGATCAACCAGGGCGAGCGCGACCCGCTGGTTCTCGCCGCGTTGCGAGATCGGCGCATCAAGGCGGACCAGGCCACCATCGCTCGCAGTCTGCATGGTAATTGGCGTGCCGAACACCTCCACGCGCTGAGCCAGGAGTTAGCCTGCCATGACTTCCTGGAAACGCAGATCGCCGACTGCGACAAGGCCATCGCGCAAGCGCTTGAACGGCTACCCAGGCTCCAGGAAGCGGTGCCGGTTGCCGGCAAAGTGCTGCGAAGTCCTCATCGTTCGGCTGCGCAGCAGAGCGCCTTGCATCAAGCCTTGGGCCAAGTGATGGGCGTGGACTTGACCGCCATCCCGACGATCGGCGTGGATACGGCACTGGTTCTGGCCAGCGAATTGGGGCCTGATTTGTCGCGTTTCCCGACCTCTCAACACTTTTGTTCCTGGCTCGGTGTGGCGCCGCCGACCCGCATATCGGGAGGAAAAGCGCTTCCCGGCAAACCCCCCAAGGTAATCAATCGGGCGTCCCAGGCTCTTAAGCAATCAGCCTCCAATGCCCGCAACGACAAAAGCTTTATCGGTGCCAGCCACCGGGCCCGTTTAACCCGGATGGACACCGGCTGCGCGATCAAGGCGACCGCGCACCAACTGGCGCGACTGATCTACGCCATGCTGACCAAGGGCCAGCCCTATGTAGAAAAGGGTATCGAAGCTTTTGAAGCGAAAAGCCGCAGCCGACAGTTACGCGCCTTGGAACACAAGGCGCGCAAGCTGGGCATGCAGTTGGTGATGGCTGGATAATTTTTAGAGCAAAAACAATGGGTTATTTTTTGTTTGATAAGAGCTG
>NZ_JAHBDJ010000081.1:0-1612 GCF_019956375.1 Pseudomonas sp. GL-R-19
CCGATTCTGTTGAAAAAGTCGGATTTTCAGCTCGCCTGAACTCAGGCACGACCACCACCGGAGAACCTATTCACCACATTGAGTGGTTTTTCGGCCCTTCGTTGAGCTTTGCAGCTCGGTTAGTGGGTTAGTTTGAGGTTTTTTGCTTCGTGCAGGCGCACCTATCCCGTAGCAGGTGGCCCTTGAGAGGTAAATTTGGCCAGACGTCGCAGGTTCTGCACCGCGGCGGCCAGCGTGAACTCATCGGACGCGCCACTCATGCCACGTAGTCGCAAGCGATCCAGTTTCAGGATGCGCTTGAGGTGGGCAAACAACATTTCGACCTTCTTACGTTCGTGGCGAGAGCGCTGATACGCCGGCGTCGCCGCGATGCGTCGAGCCACATCACGAGCGGCTTCATGGACGCTGCGGACGATCTTGCGAATCGAAGTGTTCGGGCAGCACTTGGCTTTCATCGGACAGGCAACGCAGTCGGTCTGCCGGGATCGGAAGATGATGGTGTTGGCTTTGGTGATGTGCGAACGCTCGTTCTTGAAGGCTCGCCATTCGCTGCGCAATACGTTGCCGGCCGGGCAGCGGTATTCCTCAGCCTCTTCATTCCAGTGAAAATCGTTACTCGAAAAGCTGTCGTTCTTGCGCTCAGTTTTGTCCCACACTGGCACATGCGGTTCGATGTCTTTGTCCTCCACCATCCAGGCCAGCATCGGCGCTGTGCCGTAAGCGGTGTCGCCAATGAGGCGCTGTGGCTTGATGTCGAACTGCGCTTCGACCCGATCGATCATCGTCTTGGTGCTCTCGACTTCTGCGGTGCGATGAGCCGGTGTGGGTTCCACATCCATGATCACGCCGTGCTCGGTATCGATCAGATAATTCGTGGAGTAAGCGTAGAAAGCTGGGCCGCCTGGAGCCGCGGTCCAGCGAGCCTGAGGATCCGTCAGCGACAGGCGCTTCGGTAGCGTTTCGGCCAAAGCCTCTTCATCGAGGCCTTCAAGGTACTCACGCACGGCGCGGGTGCTCAGGGCCGGATCGCTCCAGTTGATCGGTTCATCACCCGGTACGCCGCGCTGCCGACTCGCATCCGCTTTGATGATGCTGGCGTCCACGGCAAAGCCTTCGCCTTTAACCAGGCCTGCGTCCATGCAGCGACGCAGCACTTCATTGAACAACCAGCGAAACAGCTCACTGTCCCGAAAGCGGCCGTGTCGATTTTTGGAAAAGGTCGAGTGGTTGGGGACTTCATCTTCAAGGCTCAACCGGCAGAACCAGCGATACGCCAGGTTCAAATGGGCCTCTTCGCACAACCGCCGCTCGGAGCGAATGCCGTAGCAATAGCCCACGATCAGCATGCGGATCATCAGTTCAGGGTCAATCGACGGACGCCCGATCGGGCTATAAAAATCGGCGAGGTAATGGCGCAGGTCGCTCAGATCGAGACACCGATCAATGCTGCGCAGAAGGTGATTGGCGGGAATGTGATCTTCAAGGTTGAACGAGTAAAACAGCCGCTCCTGCCCACTCGATAACTGTCCCATCATGCTGCGTGCTTCCCTGCTGGCCAATGCAGAGATTTTGCCGCAGGCCAGACAGGGGAGCTACTTTTTCAACAGAATCG
>NZ_JAHBDJ010000082.1:0-1313 GCF_019956375.1 Pseudomonas sp. GL-R-19
TGTCCCGTCCTGAATAAGGTTTACACCTTCTGACCCATTCTCAGGAGGAAGTAATGAACACGGGTGAAAGGCGCAGTCAGCGCGACTACACGTTGACCTTTAAATTGTCGGTCGTCGATCAGGTCGAAAAAGGCGAGTTGAGTTATAAAGAGGCTCAAAAGCGCTATGGCATTCAGGGTAAAACGACCGTACTGAACTGGTTACGCAGGCATGGTCGGCAGGACTGGAGTCAAGGCGCGTCCATTCGCTCCAAGAGACCCCGTTCCATGGATGAGCCCGATAAACCGCTGACACCCGAACAGCGAATCAAAGAGCTTGAAGAAAAGCTTGCCCAAGCCAACCAGAAAGCTCAGTTTTTCGAAGCCGTCGTTGATGTTTTGAAGAACGACTTCGGTGTTTCTGTCGTAAAAAAGCGATCCGGCAAGTCCTCTCCCAAGGGCAGATCCAAGACCTGAGCATTAGTCGGGCTTGCCAGTTCATGGGGATTTCCCGTCAGGCTTATTACAAGCGCAACCGGGCGTGTGATGCCCGGGCCCGTCATGCCCAGGAAGTGATGGGATTCGTGAGGGAAAAGCGCCTTAGGCAACCGCGCCTTGGCACCCGAAAACTTCACAATCTAATGCGCACTGAGCCAGAAGTGTCCGTAAAGGTTGGTCGAGACCGTTTATTCGATATCTTGCGAGATCGGCGCGAACTGGTTCCCCGCAGACGGGCCTATCACAAAACGACAGACAGCCATCATCGCTTTCGCCGGCATCCAAACCTGCTCAAAGATGGGCCGATTCAGGTAGTCGCCAAGGCGCCAGAGCAAGTATGGGTTGCGGACATCACCTACTTACCGACGCAAACGGGTGTGGCTTATCTGAGTTTGATCACCGATGCGTACTCCCGAAAAATCGTGGGGCACCATGTCCATGAAAGCTTGCACACCGAATCGGTGATCCAGGCGTTCAACAAAGCCCTCAAGCAGCGGACAACGGAGCAACGCCTGGTGCATCACTCGGATAGAGGCGTCCAATACTGCTCCGAGCTTTATCAGCGGCAGCATGCCAAATACGGCATCACCTGCTCAATGACCGATGGTTACGACTGCTACCAAAATGCGTTGGCTGAGCGTGTGAACGGGATTTTGAAAAACGAGTTATTGCTGCATCGCCCCAAAGATTTTGCAGAGGCCATCCGGATGGTGGACGAGTCGGTGCAGATCTATAACAACGAGCGGCCTCATCTGTCGCTGAAATACAAAACGCCCGATGCGGTGCATCGGGCGTTTTGAGGCTGAAACAGGTGTAAACCTATTTCAGGACTAGACA
>NZ_JAHBDJ010000083.1:0-1310 GCF_019956375.1 Pseudomonas sp. GL-R-19
AAATTGATACTGGAGCAGGCTGTTCCTGCCGAATGGGTTGATCAGGTGTTTGAAGAACACCGTCAACGCCAGTACCCGCGTGAGCTTTTGTTTTCGACCATCGTTGAGCTGATGTCCCTTGTTTCATTGGGCCTACGGCCCTCCTTACATGCCGCTGCCCGGCAAATGGAGGGGCTGCCGGTTACGTTGGCGGCGCTCTATGACAAGGTCAGCCGCACAGAGCCCGCGTTGCTGCGGGCGTTGGTCACAGGAAGCGCCGAGCGCCTGGCTCCGACGATAAAAGAGTTGGGCTGCTCAGCCATTTTGCCCGGCTGGCAGCTGCGCATTGTCGACGGCAACCACCTGCCTTCTACTGAAAAACGCTTGGGGGCTTTGCGGCGTGAGCGAGGTGCGGCGCGCCCAGGGTTTTCAGTCGTGGTCTACGACCCGGACCTCGATCAGATCGTCGACTTGCAGCCCTGCGAGGATGCCTACGCCAGTGAGCGCGTCAGCGTGCTGCCGCTGTTGGCCCGCGCCACCAAGGGCCAGCTGTGGATGGCCGATCGGCTGTACTGCACGCTGCCCGTCATGCACGCCTGCGAGGAAGCGGGGGCTTCGTTCATTATTCGCCAGCAAAGCAAACATCCACGGTTGATTGAGGAAGGCGGCTGGCAAGAATCTGTGGCCATCGAATCCGCAACGGTGCGCGAGCAAATCATCGAACTCAAAGGTGGTCACCGCTGGCGTCGAGTTGAACTGAACCTACAGACACCTACCGACTCAGGCGACACGGTGATGTGGTTCTGGAGCAACTTGCCAGACACCGTCAGCGCCGGGCAGATCGCCGAGTTATACCGTCGTCGCTGGAGTATCGAAGGGATGTTCCAGCGCCTGGAATCGGTGCTGGACAGTGAAATCGAAAGCCTTGGCGCTCCGCGGGCGGCGTTGCTGGGATTTGCTTCAGCGATCCTGGCCTACAACGTCCTGGCAGTGCTCAAACGCAGCGTGGAACAGGCTCATCGCGAGACAGTGCCCGAAGGCTGGGAAGCTTCGATCTTCCATCTGACGGTACAAGTGCGTAGCGGATACGAGGGCATGCAGATCGCACTGCCCTCGGAGTACCTGACACTTCAAACGACCTCAGAAACGCTGGCAACGCGACTGTTGGCGCTCGCCAGGAATATCAAGCCCAAGCAAGTGGCCAAAAGCATACGTGGTCCCAAAATCGCCAAACCCAAGGAGTGGCTGGACGGTAAAGCTGCGCACGCTCATGTGTCGACGGATCGGGTGCTCAAGGCCCATAAAGGGAAAACACCTTGAAAGGGCTGGCC
>NZ_JAHBDJ010000084.1:0-1301 GCF_019956375.1 Pseudomonas sp. GL-R-19
CATCCGTAGTGCCTGGGTTTACTCAACAAGATCACGCAGGAGATTTGACGTGCACATTGGTGTTCCTCTCGAAACCCAGACCGGTGAAACACGGGTTGCTGCAACCCCGGAAACCATCAAGAAGCTGATCGGCCAGGGCCATAAGGTCACTGTCCAAAGCGGCGCCGGCGTGAATGCCAGCGTTGTCGACAGTGCCTATGAAGCGGCAGGCGCAACCATTGGCAGCGCCAATGACGCGTTTGCGGCAGAGCTGATTTTGAAGGTGGTCGCGCCCAGCGACAGCGAGTTGGCGCTGATCAAGAGCGGCACCGTCGTGGTGGGCATGCTCAACCCGTTCAGCAACGAAACCATCGCCAAGCTGGCCGAGTGCGGGATTACCGCCTTTGCCCTGGAGGCGGCGCCGCGTACCTCCCGCGCGCAAAGCCTGGACGTACTGTCGTCGCAAGCCAACATCGCCGGTTACAAGGCCGTGTTGCTGGCCGCGCACCACTATCCGCGTTTCATGCCGATGCTGATGACCGCCGCGGGCACCGTGAAAGCGGCGCGCGTGCTGATCCTCGGTGCCGGCGTGGCCGGCTTGCAGGCCATCGCGACCGCGAAACGCCTGGGGGCGGTGATCGAAGCGTCCGACGTGCGTCCGGCGGTGAAAGAGCAGATCGAATCCCTCGGCGCCAAGTTCGTCGACGTGCCTTACGAGACCGACGAAGAACGCGAATGCGCCGTCGGCGTCGGCGGTTACGCCCGCCCGATGCCGGCCAGCTGGATGCAGCGCCAGGCCGCGGCCGTGCACGAACGCGCCAAGCAGGCGGACATCGTCATCACCACCGCGCTGATTCCCGGCCGCAAGGCACCGACGTTGCTGAGCGCGCAAACCGTGGCGCAGATGAAACCGGGCTCGGTGGTCATCGACCTCGCGGCCGCCCAGGGCGGCAACTGCCCGCTGACCGTGGCCGATCAGGTGGTCGTCGAAAACGGCGTGACCATCGTGGGCCCGACCAACCTGGCCAGCGCCGTGGCGGCTGACGCTTCGGCGCTGTACGCCCGCAACCTGCTGGACTTCATGAAACTGTTGTTCGATAAAGACGGACAACTGGTGATCAACCTGGAAGACGATATCGTCGCCGCGTGCCTGATGTGCCGCGACGGCCAGATCGTGCGCAAGAACGGCTGAGGATAAAAACAATGGAAGACATGCTGATCTCTCACGGTATCTACAACCTGATCATCTTCGTGCTGGCCATCTATGTCGGCTACCACGTGGTCTGGAACGTCACACCGGCCCTGCACACACCGCTGATGGC
>NZ_JAHBDJ010000085.1:0-1250 GCF_019956375.1 Pseudomonas sp. GL-R-19
GCCTTGACCATGTCTTCGATGACCTTCTTGGCGTCACCGAACACCATCATGGTCTTGTCCAGGTAGAACAGCTCGTTGTCCAGACCGGCATAGCCGCTGGCCATCGAGCGCTTGTTGACGATGATGGTCTTGGCCTTGAACGCCTCGAGAATCGGCATGCCGGCAATCGGCGATTTCGGATCGTTCTTCGCCGCCGGGTTGACCACGTCGTTGGCACCCAGCACCAGCACCACGTCGGCCTGGCCGAACTCGGAGTTGATGTCGTCCATCTCGAACACCTGGTCGTAAGGCACTTCGGCCTCGGCCAGCAACACGTTCATGTGCCCGGGCATGCGACCGGCCACCGGATGGATCGCGTACTTCACGGTCACGCCGCGGTGGGTCAGCTTCTCGGTCAGTTCCTTCAGCGCATGCTGCGCCCGGGCGACCGCCAGGCCGTAGCCCGGCACGATGATCACGGTGTCGGCGTTGGTCAGCAGGAAGGTCGCGTCGTCGGCCGACCCGGATTTCACCGGACGGGCTTCTTTCGCACCCGCCGGGCCGGCGGCCTCTGCGGTATTGCCGAAACCACCGAGCAGGACGTTGAAGAAGGAACGGTTCATCGCCTTGCACATGATGTACGAGAGGATCGCACCGCTTGAGCCCACCAGCGAACCGGCGATGATCAGCATCGAGTTGTTCAGCGAGAAGCCGATGCCCGCCGCTGCCCAGCCGGAGTAGCTGTTGAGCATCGACACGACCACGGGCATGTCGGCACCCCCGATCGGGATGATGATCAGCACGCCGAGCACGAAGGCCAGGGCCAGCATCACGGTGAAGGCGGTGTAGTCGCCGGTGAGCATGAAGGTGATGCCCAGGCCCAGGGTGGCCAGGCCCAGCAGCAGGTTCAGCTTGTGTTGGCCGCTGAACTGGACCGGTGCACCCTGGAACAGGCGGAACTTGTACTTGCCGGCGAGCTTGCCGAAGGCAATGACCGAACCGGAGAAGGTGATTGCACCGATGGCGGCACCGAGGAACAGTTCCAGGCGGTTACCGGCCGGGATCGCATCGCCGAGGTTCTGCACGATGCCCAAGGATTGCGGCTCGACCACGGCGGCCACGGCGATGAACACCGCGGCCAGGCCGATCATGCTGTGCATGAAGGCGACCAGTTCGGGCATCTTGGTCATTTCGACGCGTTTGGCCATGATCGAACCGGCCGTGCCGCCGATCAGCAGGCCGACGATCACGTAGACGATGCCGTCGTGCGC
>NZ_JAHBDJ010000086.1:0-1234 GCF_019956375.1 Pseudomonas sp. GL-R-19
GTGGCTGCCGGCTTCCCACAATCGATTATCACCCCGTTGGGCAGCACGCTGACCATCACCGGGTTCAACGCGGCGACCGGGGTGATCAGCTACAGCTACACCCTCAACGATAACGAAGCGCATCCGACTGCCAACGACGCCAACACTTTGCCTGAGCAGTTCGCCGTCACCGTGGTCGATGACAACGGCACCACCGCGACCGGTTCGCTGGACGTCAACATCGTCGACGACGTGCCCACTGGCGTGGACGACAGCAATGCGAGTACCGCCTCGGAAACCCTGCTGACGCTCAACGGCAACGTACTGAGCAACGACGTGCAAGGCGCCGACCAGGTGACGATCGGTGAAAACACCGGCCCGATCACCCCCGGCACTTTCACCGGGACTTACGGCACCCTGGTGCTCAACGCCAACGGCACCTACACCTACACGCTGAACACCAGCGATGCCGACTTCAAAGCCCTGCACGGCGGTGGCGACGGCAGCGAATCCTTCACCTACACCATCACCGATTCAGACGGCGACAGCAGCACCGCGAACCTGGTGCTGCAGATCCACAACAATGATGACCCGATCACGATTGGTGGTTTGAACGCTCAGGGTGCTGAACTCACCGTCTTCGAGAAAAACCTCAGCGACGGCAGTGCACCGGATGCCACGGCGCTGACTCAGAACGGCACCTTCACCGTGACCGCCCTCGACGGTGTCACGACCCTGACCGTCGGCGGCATCGCCGTGGTCAGCGGTGGAGTGGCTGCCGGCTTCCCACAATCGATTATCACCCCGTTGGGCAGCACGCTGACCATCACCGGGTTCAACGCGGCGACCGGGGTGATCAGCTACAGCTACACCCTCAACGATAACGAAGCGCATCCGACTGCCAACGACGCCAACACTTTGCCTGAGCAGTTCGCTGTGACCGTGGTCGATGACAACGGCACCACCGCGACCGGTTCGCTGGACGTCAACATCGTCGACGACCTACCCAATGGCGTGGACGACAGCAACGCCAGTACCGCCTCGGAAACCCTGTTGACCCTCAACGGCAACGTGCTGAGCAACGACGTGCAAGGCGCCGACCAGGTGACGATCGGTGAAAACACCGGCCCGATCACCCCCGGCACTTTCACCGGGACTTACGGCACCCTGGTGCTCAACGCCAACGGCACCTACACCTACACGCTGAACACCAGCGATGCCGACTTCAAAGCCCTGCACGGCGGTGGCGACGGCA
>NZ_JAHBDJ010000092.1:0-200203 GCF_019956375.1 Pseudomonas sp. GL-R-19
GGGGCGTATCAGGCTCTGGAACTGGTGCAAAAGCATGGCATCCGCATCGCCATCCTCAAGGCCAACAGCCCGTCCTGCGGCAATCTGCTGACCTATGACGGGACATTCAGTGGTGTGAAGGTCAGTGGCGAGGGCGTGACGGCGGCGTTGCTCAGGCGCCATGGTGTGCAGGTGTTCAGCGAGCTGGAGTTGCCACAAGTGGCGGCAGCCTTGGCCGCACAAGACTGACAATCACCATAGAACCACTGTGGGAGCGAGCCTGCTCGCGATGAGGCCAGTTCAGCCAACATGGATGTTGAATGTCAGGCCGCCATCGCGAGCAGGCTCGCTCCCACAGGATCAGCTTTCACTTCAGACCTGCAACAACTTCAAGGCTTCGGCACCACACCCGCATCCGCCCCCAGCCACTTCTGCTCCAGCGCTTGCAGTCGTCCATCATCCTTGATCCGCTGCAACGCGTTTTCCAGGCTGGCATGGAACGCCGGATTACCCTTCTGAAACGGAATCGCCAGGCTCACGGCCGGGTTGGTTTCAGGTTTCTCTTCCGTCAGCGACTGCACCAGCAGAATGGAGCGCGGCTGTTCTTTTTGCGCGATCAATTGCGCATGGGTTTGAATGTAGGGTTCGCTGAAGTCGAAACGATCCTGGAGGTCTGGGGTCACTGCTATGTGGTTGATGGCGATGTCGTATTTGCCACTTTCGACGCCAGTCAGCAGATCGCTGCCGTCGGTGACGACAAAGTCGGCCCGGACATCGAGTTCACTTGCCAGCAGTTGGCCCAGTTCGACTTCGAACCCCGTGAGTTTGTCGTCATCCCTGAAATTGAATGGGGGTGTGTTGGCTTCAACGGCAATACGCAATTCGCCTCGGTCGTTGACGTCATCTATCAGTTCGGCGTGAGCCAAAGGGCTCAAAAGGGGTAGCAGGCAGATCAGGCCAGGCAGAAAGCGCATGGTCACTCCTTTGAATTTTTATCGCGGACCCTCTGATTCAGGCTCGCTTTGCTATGGTTGTCGAGTGCCTTCGACAACGAATGGCCATGAAGTTGTCATGGTCACGCGAATTTTACGGAAAAACTGGAGAAGAGAATGAAAACCTTTATGTCACGTGCTGCTTTGGCTGGTCTGTTGATGGGTGTTTCGGTGCTGGCCAGTGCAACGCCGGCTCCGAAAGGCGCCGAAGTGTCCATTGTTTCTCCCGAGGACGGTGCGACGATTCCACAGACCGTCGTCGTCAAGTTCGCGGTCGAGAACATTGCCTTGGCACCGGCGGGCGATACCACCAAGAACACCGGTCATCACCACGTGCTGATCGACGTCGATCAGCTGCCAGCCGCCGGTACGCCGATCCCCAAGGATGCCAACCACCTGCATTTCGGCGGTGCGCAGACCCAGGCTGAAATAACGCTCACGCCAGGCAAACACACCCTGCAGCTGGAACTGGGCGATAGCAACCACATACCGTTCGAGCCGCCGATCGTTTCCGAGAAGATCACCGTCAATGTGAAATAAAAAAAGGGAGCCCCCTTCGCAGGGGCTCCCTTTTTATTACACGCAAGCTCGCCGCTGTTCTTTAGAACAGCACGCGGCTACGGATGGTGCCGTTGACGTGTTGCAGCTTCTCTTGCGCCAGGTCCGAGTACTCGGCGTCGACGTCGATCACCACGTAGCCGACCTTCTCGTTGGTCTGCAGGAACTGACCGGAGATGTTGATGCCGTTTTCGGCGAAGACCTTGTTGATCTCGCTCATCACGCCCGGGATGTTCTCGTGGATGTGCAGCAGGCGGTGCTTGCCAGGGTGAGCCGGCAAGGCCACTTCCGGGAAGTTCACGGACGATACCGAAGTACCGTTGTCGCTGTACTTGACCAGTTTTTCCGCCACTTCCAGACCGATGTTGGCCTGGGCTTCAGCGGTGGAACCACCGATGTGCGGGGTCAGGATCACGTTGTCCAGGCCACGCAGCGGGCTTTCGAACTCTTCCTCGTTGGAGCGTGGCTCCACCGGGAATACATCGATGGCTGCGCCGATCAGGTGCTTGTCCTTGATCGCGTCCGCCAGGGCGTCCAGTTCGACCACGGTGCCGCGGGCGGCGTTGATCAGGATGCCGCCTTTCTTGATCGCGCGGATTTCTTTCTCGCCCATCATCCACTGGGTGGCGGCGGTTTCCGGTACGTGCAGCGAAACGATGTCGGACATCGCCAACAGCTCGTGCAGCTTGCCTACCTGAGTAGCGTTACCCAATGGCAGCTTGGTGATGGTGTCGTAGAAGTACACCTGCATCCCCAGGCCTTCAGCCAGGACCGACAGTTGAGTACCGATCGAACCGTAACCGACGATGCCCAGCTTCTTGCCGCGGATCTCGAAGGAGTTGGCCGCGCTCTTGATCCAGCCGCCACGGTGGCAGGAAGCGTTCTTCTCAGGGATGCCACGCAACAGCAGGATCGCTTCGGCCAGCACCAGCTCCGCTACGGAACGGGTGTTGGAGTACGGCGCGTTGAACACGGCGATACCGCGTTCGCGGGCCGCGTCCAGGTCGACCTGGTTGGTGCCGATGCAGAAACACCCTACGGCCACGAGCTTCTTCGCGTGATCGAAGATTTCTTCGGTCAGTTGAGTGCGGGAGCGAATGCCGATGAAGTGAGCATCAGCGATCTTTTCCTTGAGCTGGGCTTCCGGCAGAGAACCGGTGAGGTACTCGATGCTGGTGTAGCCCGCCGCCTTGAGGACGTCGACAGCCGATTGGTGGACGCCTTCGAGAAGAAGGAACTTGATCTTGCTCTTATCGAGAGAAGTCTTGCTCATCTGCGTAAACCTGTATCCCGGAGAAAAATGGCAGGAAATGGTCAACAGACGCTGACCCGAGCGGCAGGAAAGCCGTCACCGCAGAACAGCCCTTGGGCACTATCCTGCGGGGTCGGTATGCTAGCATATGCGCCCCGCTAAACACTCATTCCTGCGACGTGAAGCGTTCTCAGGATGACCATGAATTGTTCGAGAGTTCTGTCGATGACCAATCCTGCCCTGATTGATGAGCTGAAGACCCTGGTTGAGCCTGGCAAGGTGCTGACCGATGCCGACTCTCTGAATGCTTACGGAAAGGATTGGACCAAGCATTTCGCCCCGGCCCCGACCGCCATCGTGTTCCCCAAGACCACCGAGCAGGTCCAGGCCATTGTCCTGTGGGCCAATAAACACAAGGTGGCACTGGTGCCGTCCGGCGGTCGTACCGGGTTGTCCGCTGCTGCCGTGGCGGCCAATGGCGAAGTGGTCGTGTCGTTCGACTATATGAACCAGATCCTCGACGTGAACCTCACGGACCGCACCGCGGTTTGTCAGCCGGGCGTGGTCACCGAGCATTTGCAGAACGTGGCCGAAGAAAAAGGCCTGTACTACCCGGTGGACTTCGCTTCGGCAGGATCGAGCCAGATTGGCGGCAATATCGGCACCAATGCCGGCGGGATCAAGGTGATTCGCTACGGCATGACCCGTAACTGGGTCGCCGGCATGAAAGTGGTCACCGGCAAGGGCGACGTGCTGGAACTGAACCGCGACCTGATCAAGAACGCTACCGGCTACGACATGCGTCAGCTGTTCATCGGCGCCGAAGGCACCCTCGGCTTCGTGGTCGAAGCGACCATGCGCCTGGATCGCGCGCCGAAAAACCTCACCGCAATGGTCCTCGGTACCGCCGATTTCGACTCGATCATGCCGGTGCTGCACGCCTTCCAGAGCAAGCTTGACCTGACCGCCTTCGAATTCTTTTCCGACAAGGCCCTGGCCAAAGTCATGGGCCGTGGCGATGTCCCGGCGCCGTTCGAAACCGACTGCCCGTTCTACGCGCTGCTGGAATTCGAAGCGACCACCGAAGATGTAGCCAACCACGCCCTGGAAACCTTCGAGCACTGCGTCGAGCAGGGCTGGGTACTGGACGGCGTGATGAGCCAGAGCGAAACCCAGCTGCAAAACCTGTGGAAACTGCGCGAATACATCTCCGAAACCATTTCCCACTGGACGCCGTACAAAAACGACATCTCGGTCACCGTGTCGAAAGTCCCGGCGTTCCTGAAGGAAATCGACGCGATCGTCGGCGAACACTACCCGGACTTCGAAATCGTCTGGTTCGGCCACATCGGCGACGGCAACCTGCACTTGAACATCCTCAAGCCGGATAACCTGAGCAAGGACGAGTTCTTCGCCAAGTGCGCCACCGTCAACAAGTGGGTGTTCGAAACCGTCGAGAAGTACAACGGTTCGATTTCCGCCGAGCACGGCGTGGGGATGACCAAGCGTGACTACTTGACCTACAGCCGCTCCCCGGTCGAGATCGAGTACATGAAAGCGGTCAAGGCAGTGTTCGATCCGAACGGCATCATGAACCCGGGCAAGATCTTCGCGGTTTGATCTGCAATCTTTAAGCATCCATGAAGGCAGGAATCGGTAATGAGCTATCAGCACCAGTATGTCGACGGTACGCGTATTCATTTCCCGCTGGGGAAAGTGGTGTGCATCGGCCGTAACTACGCCGAACACGCCAAGGAACTGGATAACCCGGTACCGACCGAGCCACTTCTGTTCATCAAGCCGGGCAGTTGTGTTGTGCCGCTGGAAGGCGGTTTCAGCATTCCGACCGAGCGCGGCTCGGTGCATTATGAAGCGGAAATCGCGGTCTTGATCGGCAAGCCGTTGTCGACCAGGCCGAGCCGCGAAGAAGTGCTCGACGCCATCTCCGGTTTCGCCCCGGCCCTTGACCTGACTCTGCGCGACAAGCAGGCCGAGCTGAAATCCAAGGGTTTGCCCTGGGAAATCGCCAAGTCCTTCGACGGTGCGGCAGTGATTGCTCCGTTCGTGTCCGGCAGCACGTTTGCCGATCTGACCGACATCGGTATCCGCCTGACCATCAACGGTGAGGTACGCCAGGACGGCAACAGCAGTGCAATGCTCAACCCGATCGTGCCGATGATCCAGCACATGGCCGGCTGCTTCTCGCTGCAGGCCGGTGATGTGATTCTGACTGGCACACCAGTGGGCGTCGGTCCGCTGAATGTTGGTGACGAGATCGTTCTGGAACTGCCGGGCGCGAGCCGCTTCACCAGCAGCGTTCGCTAATCCAGACACTGCCAAACCCTGTGGGAGCGGGCTTGCTCGCGATTGCGGTGTGTCATTCAACATCTTCGCTGACTGACACTGCCTCATCGCGAGCAAGCTCGCTCCCACAGTTGTTTCTGGTGGTCTTAAGTTTTGTACGCATCCAGATAGATCCTGTCATTTCCCGTTTTTTTCACATCCGGTCTGGATAATTTCAGGGCTGTTGGTCTCTGAGCCGGCCCCAAATTGTGCTATTACCCCTAGCCTGAATTTCTGGAACGCATCCCTGATGGCCACTTCTCCGCTTTCCACGCTTGAACCTGCCCGCCGCTCACGCTTCGCCCTGCGTTGGCAAATATGGCTACTGCTGGTGGTCGTTGTCGCCTACGGCGTTGCGTTTGCCATGCATTGGGATGCGCGGGGCGTGCTCTGGGTGAAAGAGCAATTCAAGAGCCCGGCCGAGCGTCAGGCCAGTATCTGGCTTCCCGACTATCGGGCGGTGATCGATGCCAAGCCGTTGCCGGGCATGGAGAAGGACGAAGCATCGGACTTGGCCTACGACCCCCAGACCAAGACCCTGTTTTCGGTCATGGGCAAGAACCCGTTTCTGGTCGAATTGAACTTGCAGGGCGATGTGCTGCGCAAAATCCCGTTGGTCGGCTGGAGCAACCCAGAGGGTGTCACCGTGCTGGGCGACGGCCGACTGGCTATTGTCGATGAGCGCGACCACCTGATCGCCATCGTCAAGGTCGATGCCGACACTCGCGAGCTGAACATCACTGATTTCCCGACATACGACCTCGGGCCTTCCAAAGACCAGAACAAGGCTTTCGAGGGTGTCACCTGGGATCCGCGCAATCAGCAGCTGCTGCTGGGCGAAGAGCGCCCGCCGGCATTGTTTGTCTGGAAAGGTGATAGCAAAGTCCTTACCGGCGCCAAGCTGAAGCTGGCCAGTCATGCGCTGGACATGCGCAACCTGTCGGCACTGGCCATCGACCCGCGGACCGGCCACATGCTGGTGTTGTCCGCCGAATCGCACCTGTTGCTGGAGCTGGACAATAAGGGTGAACAGGTCAGTTTCATTGCTTTGCTGCGTGGCTTCAACGGCCTGAAAAATACCATTCCGCGTGCCGAAGGCGTGGCCGTGGATGAAGCGGGCACGCTGTATATGGTGAGTGAGCCGAACCTGTTCTATCGCTTCGAAAAACAGAGGTAGTGCCTCTGTGCAGGAGCTGCCGAAGGCTGCGATCTCTTGACTCTGGCATCAACCAGATCGCTAAAGATCGCAGCCTGCGGCAGCTCCTACGCTGATTGCGTATGCGTAAAAGGCTCACGGCCATTAAGCTTCAGTTCAGACGGGCGTGATATTTCATCCGCCTGTATTGACCCTGAGCCCACCCGAATGCGTCGATTTGCCCGCCTCAAATCCCTGATTCTGATTCTGTCGGCGGTCTCGCTGATCGCGTTGATCGGGATCGCCCAGCACATGCGCCTGTTCGAGCGTGCCTGGTTCAATCTGCATACGCTGTGGCAGCCGGTGAGTCCCGGGTCCATCGGCCTGGGCCAATATCGGGTCGTGACCGAGGCCCAGGTGATCGATGGCCAGGTTGACAACGTTTCAGCATTGACCTACGACCCGGTGCGCAAAAGCCTGTTCACTGTTACCAACAAGCGAAGCGAGTTGATCGAGTTGTCCCTCGACGGCAGGATCTTGCGCCGTGTGGCACTGGTCGGTTTCGGCGATCCCGAGGCGGTGGAATTCATCAGCGAGAACACCTACGTGGTCACCGATGAAAGCCAGCAGCGGCTGATCAAAATTCATCTGGAGCAGGACACGACCTTCATCGACGCGGCAGACACCGAACAGATGACCATTGGCGTGCACATGGGCAGCAACAAAGGCTTCGAGGGGTTGGCTTACGATTCAGTGGGCAAGCGCCTGTTCGTGGCCAAGGAGCGCGACCCGATGCTGATCTACGAGGTGTACGGTTTTCCGCGATTCAATCCTGAAGAATCCTGGTCAGTGCACGTGGTCAACGACCCCAAGCGTGATGCCGGGATGTTTGTGCGGGACCTGTCGGGTTTGCAATACGACGAGCGTAGCGGGCATTTGCTGGCGCTGTCGGATGAGTCGCGATTGATTCTGGAGCTGGATGTGGATGGGCGTCCGCTGAGCACAATGTCATTGAGCAAGTGGCAGCACGGCTTGCAGAAAAGCGTACCGCAAGCGGAAGGGGTTGCCATGGATGACGACGGTACGCTGTACCTCGTCAGTGAGCCAAACCTTTTTTACGTTTTCAGGAAACCAGGACAGCCCTGAAGCTTGCCCGGCTCGTGTAGGAACTGGCTTGCCAGCGAAAGCGATGTAACGGCCAACATTGATGTTGAATGTTACGGCCTCTTCGCTGGCAAGCCAGCTCCTACAGAGTGCAAAGGTGGTGTGTGGCTTACTGCGCGCGCAGGGTTTTTACACCTTCGCTGGTACCCAGCAGCAGCAGGTCCGCCGGGCGCGCCGCGAACAAACCATTGGTGACCACGCCGACGATCGCATTGATCTGCGTCTCCAGCTCCACCGGATTGGTGATCTGCATGTTGAACACGTCAAGGATGATGTTGCCGTTGTCGGTCAGTACGCCTTCGCGGTAAACCGGGTCGCCGCCGAGCTTCACCAGCTCGCGGGCCACGTGACTGCGGGCCATCGGGATCACTTCCACCGGCAGTGGGAAAGTACCGAGGACCGGCACCAGTTTGCTGGCGTCGGCGATGCAGATGAAGGTCTTGGCCACGGCCGCGACAATCTTCTCGCGGGTCAGGGCGGCGCCACCGCCCTTGATCAGGTTCAGGTGTTCGTCGCTTTCATCGGCTCCGTCGACGTAGAACTCCAGGTCGCTGACGGTGTTCAGTTCGTACACCGGAATGCCGTGGCCCTTGAGGCGCGCGGCGGTGGCTTCGGAACTGGCGACCGCGCCGTCGAACGCACCTTTGTGCTGGGCCAGGGCATCGATGAAGCAGTTGGCGGTGGAGCCGGTGCCGACCCCGACGATGCTCTTGTCGTCGAGTTTCGGAAGGATGAAGTCGACGGCGGCCTGAGCCACTGCCTGTTTGAGTTGATCCTGGTTCATGCGGGCTCCGGGGTGCCGAGGAGGGAACGAAAGGCCGGCATTATAGGCCCCGCGGTGGTGCAGGGGGAAACACCTGTGGCGAGGGGGCTTGCCCCCGTTGGAGTGCGAAGCGCTCCCCTGCATCTGTTCAGACAGATCGCATGCACAGGTTTTACGACTGCTGCGCAGCCGAACGGGGGCAGGCCTCCTCGCCACAATGGAACTCCACACCCTAAAACCACCGGTTTAGTGTGGTCGTGTGGCTGAAAGCCGGGTTAGACTCCGTGGTCCCGCCCAACCCGCTCAGTGATGCTTTCCGATGCTTGAACAGTACGTCAAAAAGATCCTCACCTCGCGCGTTTATGACGTTGCCGTAGAAACCCCGTTGCAGTCTGCCCGCCAGCTCTCCGAGCGGCTGGGTAACAGCATTTGGCTCAAGCGCGAAGACTTGCAGCCGGTGTTCTCGTTCAAGATTCGCGGCGCCTACAACAAGTTGACCCAGTTGAGCGAAGAAGAACGCGCTCGCGGTGTGGTCACCGCGTCGGCGGGCAACCATGCCCAAGGCCTGGCCCTGGCGGCGAAGGTGTTGGGCGTGAAAGCGACCATCGTCATGCCCAAGACCACCCCGGAGATCAAGGTCGAAGGCGTGCGCTCCCGTGGCGGCAAGGTGGTGCTGCACGGCGATTCGTTCCCGGAAGCTCTGGCTTACTCGCTGAAACTGGTCGACGAAAAGGGCTATGTCTACATTCATCCTTACGACGATCCTCACACCATTGCCGGGCAGGGCACCGTGGCGATGGAAATTCTGCGCCAGCACCCGCAGCCACTGGACGCGATTTTCGTCCCGGTGGGCGGCGGCGGCCTGATCGCCGGCATCGCGGCGTACGTGAAGTACCTGCGCCCGGACATCAAGGTCATCGGCGTCGAACCGGATGACTCCAATTGCCTGCAAGCGGCCATGGCGGCCGGCGAGCGTGTGGTGTTGCCGACCGTGGGCCTCTTCGCCGACGGCGTTGCGGTGGCCCAGATCGGTCAGCACACCTTTGACATCTGCAAAGACCATGTCGATGAAGTGATCACCGTCAGCACCGACGAAATCTGTGCCGCCATCAAGGATATCTACGACGATACCCGCTCGATCACCGAACCTGCCGGCGCCTTGGGCGTGGCCGGGATCAAGAAATATGTCGAGCAGCGCGGCGTCAGCGGTCAGACCTTCGTGGCCATCGACTCCGGGGCCAACGTCAACTTCGATCGCCTGCGCCACGTTGCCGAGCGTGCGGAGCTGGGCGAGGGCCGCGAAGCCATCATCGCCGTGACCATTCCCGAAAAGCCGGGCAGCTTCAAGGCGTTCTGCGAGGCCATCGGCAAACGCCAGATCACCGAATTCAACTACCGCTACAACACCGGCAGCGAAGCGCACATCTTTGTCGGTGTGCAGACACACCCGGAAAACGACCCGCGCAGCGCGTTGCTCGCCAGCCTGAGCGAGCAGGGTTTCCCGGTGCTGGACCTGACCGACAACGAACTGGCCAAGCTGCACATCCGCCACATGGTCGGTGGGCGTGCGGCGCATGTGGTCGATGAAGTGATTCTGCGCTTCGAATTCCCGGAGCGTCCGGGCGCGCTGTTCAACTTCCTCAACAAGCTTGGCGGGCGCTGGAACATCTCGATGTTTCACTACCGCAACCATGGCGCTGCGGATGGCCGGGTCGTCGCAGGCCTGCAAGTGCCCCACGACGAGCGCCACCTGGTGCCAGCGGCGCTCGAAGCAATCGGTTACCCGTACTGGGACGAAAGCGACAACCCGGCCTATCAGCTGTTTCTTGGCTGAACGGCTACGCTGACGGGCAGGTTATAAGGAAATCTGACAATGGAAACGTTAACTGCCCTGAAAATGGCGCACATGGTGGCAACGGTTGTACTGCTGGCTTGTGCGTCGGGTCTGGGCGTCTGGGTTTTGCTTGCGCGGCGCAAGGGTGATGCGACGGCGGGAAGCCGCACCCTGCAACGGCCACGTGTATTTGTCTGGCTGTTGATGGGGTTGGCGCTGCTGAGCATGCCGTTTACCGGCTGGTGGATGGTGCATCTGGTGGGCTGGCCATTGGGGCAGACCTGGTTGCTGGCGTCCAGTGTGCTGTACACCGTGGCGGCGCTTGCGTGGTTCTGGTTGCTGGTGCGGCTGAACAAGCTGCGCAAGACGCCAGGTGGCGGGGGGAAATTCACCTTTGCCTTGGCGTTGTTCAGTTTTGTCTGTCTTGTGGCCATTGCCGGGTTGATGGGTGCCAAGCCTGTTTAAGGCTGAAGACTGTATCGACCCAATCGCGAGCAGGCTCACTCCTACAGGGGAACGCATTCCAATGTAGGAGTGAGCCTGCTCGCGATAGCAATTTTAGTCGCGCAACGAAATCACCGGCCAACCCCGCTTCTCGGCCTCGGCCCGCAGATTCGGGTCCGGATCGACCGCCACCGGATGGGCCACCTGCTCCAGCAACGGAAAATCATTCATCGAGTCGCTGTAGAAGTAGCTGTCTTGCAGCGTATACCCGGTTTCTTCCAGCCACCGATTCAAGCGCGTCACCTTGCCTTCGCGAAAGCACGGCACATCGGTGCTGCGCCCGGTGTAGCGGCCGTCGACCATTTCGCATTCGGTGGCGATCAGGGTTTCGACGCCCAGGCGCACGGCAATCGGCCCGGTGACGAAGCGGTTGGTCGCAGTGATGATCACCAGTTTGTCGCCGGCTGCGCGGTGTTTGGCCAAAAGGTCGATGGCCTTGGGCAGCACGATCGGTTCGATGCAGTCACGCATGTAATCGCTGTGCCACTGATCCAGCGTGGCCATTTCGGTGCGGCCGAGGACTTCCAGGCAGAAGTTCAGGTAAGCGGCATTATCGAGTTTGCCGGCCAGGTAATCCTGGTAGAACTCATCGTTGCGAGCCTTGTAGGCGACGGCGTCGAGAAAGCCGCGCTCGCACAGGTAATCGCCCCAAGCGTGATCGCTGTCACCGCCCAGAAGGGTGTTGTCCAAATCGAATAAAGCCAGGCGCATCGCAGTTACCCGCTGAAAAGTCAGTAAAAAGGCGACAAGAATACGGTCTTTTCACAAGAGTGCACATAAGGTAGGAACCTTCGTTGCCGCCTTCACAACCTTTGTGGAACAATGCGGCGACATGCGTTTGCGAGGTTGTTGCCGTGATCGACCCCGATGGTTTTCGCCCCAATGTCGGGATCATTCTGACGAATGACGCCGGCCAGGTGCTATGGGCTCGCCGAATCAATCAAGATGCCTGGCAATTTCCGCAGGGGGGAATCAACCCCGAAGAGACGCCGGAAGACGCCTTGTACCGCGAGCTGAACGAAGAAGTTGGCCTTGAGCGCGAAGATGTTGAAATTCTTGCCTGCACCCGGGGCTGGTTGCGCTATCGTTTGCCGCAACGTCTGGTGCGTACCCACAGCCAACCGCTGTGCATCGGCCAGAAACAGAAATGGTTTCTCCTGCGCCTGATCTCCAACGAGCAGCGGGTGCGGATGGATTTGACCGGTAAACCGGAATTCGATGGCTGGCGCTGGGTCAGCTATTGGTATCCGTTAGGCCAGGTGGTGACATTCAAGCGCGAGGTGTATCGACGCGCTCTCAAAGAGCTTGCCCCGCGCCTTTTAGCGCGCGACTGACGACGGAGTTCGACCCCGAGCCATGCTCAATACGCTGCGCAAGATCGTCCAGGAAGTTAACTCCGCCAAGGATCTCAAGGCGGCGTTGGGGATTATTGTGTTGCGCGTCAAAGAGGCCATGGGCAGCCAGGTCTGCTCGGTCTACCTGCTTGACCCCGAGACCAACCGCTTCGTGCTGATGGCCACCGAAGGCTTGAACAAGCGCTCGATCGGTAAAGTCAGCATGGCACCCAACGAAGGTCTGGTTGGCCTGGTCGGTACGCGCGAAGAACCCCTGAACCTCGAAAACGCTGCGGATCACCCGCGCTACCGCTACTTCGCCGAGACCGGTGAAGAGCGCTTTGCCTCATTCCTCGGGGCACCGATCATTCACCACCGCCGCGTTGTCGGCGTGTTGGTCATCCAGCAAAAAGAACGTCGCCAGTTCGATGAAGGTGAAGAGGCCTTCCTCGTGACCATGAGCGCGCAGCTCGCCGGTGTTATCGCCCACGCCGAGGCCACCGGTTCGATCCGCGGCCTGGGCCGTCAGGGTAAAGGCATTCAGGAGGCCAAGTTCATCGGCGTTCCGGGTTCGCCGGGTGCGGCAGTCGGTACGGCGGTGGTCATGTTGCCGCCCGCCGATCTGGACGTGGTGCCGGACAAGAACATCACCGACATCGATGCCGAACTCGGTTTGTTCAAGACCGCCATCGAAGGCGTGCGGGCCGACATGCGCACCTTGTCCGCCAAACTCGCCACCCAACTGCGCCCGGAAGAGCGGGCCTTGTTCGACGTCTACCTGATGATGCTCGACGATGCCGCGCTGGGCAGCGAAGTCACCACTGTGATCAAGACCGGGCAGTGGGCCCAGGGCGCTTTGCGCCAAGTGGTCACCGATCACGTCAACCGTTTCGAATTGATGGACGACGCCTACCTGCGCGAGCGGGCCTCGGACGTCAAGGACCTTGGTCGGCGATTGCTGGCTTACTTGCAGGAAGAGCGTCAGCAAACCCTGGTCTACCCCGACAACACCATTCTGGTCAGCGAAGAACTGACGCCGGCGATGCTCGGCGAGGTGCCGGAAGGCAAGCTGGTCGGCCTGGTGTCGGTACTCGGTTCCGGCAACTCCCACGTTGCCATCCTGGCCCGCGCCATGGGCATTCCGACCGTGATGGGCCTGGTCGACTTGCCGTACTCCAAGGTCGACGGCATCCAGATGATCGTCGATGGCTTCCACGGCGAGGTCTACACCAACCCGAGTGAAGTGCTGCGCAAGCAGTTCGCCGAGGTGGTCGAGGAAGAGAAACAACTGGCCCTCGGGCTGGATGCGCTGCGCGATCTGCCGTGCGTGACGGTCGATGGCCACCGCATGCCGCTGTGGGTCAACACCGGCCTGCTGGCGGACGTGGCGCGCGCGCAAAAACGCGGTGCCGAAGGCGTGGGCCTGTACCGCACCGAAGTACCGTTCATGATCAACCAGCGTTTCCCGAGCGAAAAGGAACAACTGGCGATCTACCGCGAGCAGCTCGCCGCGTTTCATCCGCAACCGGTGACCATGCGCACCCTGGACATCGGCGGCGACAAATCGCTGTCGTACTTCCCGATCAAGGAAGACAACCCGTTCCTCGGCTGGCGCGGCATTCGCGTCACCCTCGACCACCCGGAAATCTTCCTGGTGCAGACCCGCGCCATGCTCAAGGCCAGCGAAGGCCTGAACAATTTGCGCATCCTGCTGCCGATGATTTCTGGCATCCACGAGCTGGAGGAAGCCCTGCATCTGATCCACCGTGCCTGGGGTGAAGTCCGCGACGAAGGCTGCGACGTGCCGATGCCGCCGGTTGGCGTGATGATCGAGATTCCGGCCGCTGTTTATCAGACCAAGGAACTGGCGCGGCAAGTGGACTTCCTGTCAGTCGGTTCCAATGACCTGACCCAGTACCTGCTGGCCGTGGACCGCAACAACCCGCGGGTGGCCGATCTTTACGACTACCTGCACCCGGCGGTGCTGCAAGCCCTGCAAACTGTGGTGCGCGATGCCCATGCCGAAGGCAAGCCGGTGAGCATCTGCGGCGAAATGGCCGGTGACCCGGCGGCGGCGGTGCTATTGATGGCGATGGGTTTCGACAGCCTGTCGATGAACGCCACCAACTTGCCGAAAGTGAAGTGGATGCTGCGCCAGATCAACCTGAGCAAGGCCAAGGAATTGCTGGCCGAACTGATGACCATCGACAACCCGCAAGTGATTC
Source organism: Pseudomonas sp. GL-R-19 (assembly GCF_019956375.1). Lineage (NCBI taxonomy): Bacteria > Pseudomonadati > Pseudomonadota > Gammaproteobacteria > Pseudomonadales > Pseudomonadaceae > Pseudomonas > Pseudomonas sp. GL-R-19. The sequence continues at coordinate 14,084 of NZ_JAHBDJ010000092.1, forward strand.
ACAGCTCGTTGCAACTGGCGCTGAAGAACCTCGGGCTGGCGCGGATGATCAATCCGGCGGCGATCAAGCCCCTCTAAAGGGCGGATGGCCTCTTCGCTGGCAAGCCAGCTCCTACAAAATTGAGTCGTTCGCGTATTTTGTGAGCGTCACGAAAACTGTAGGAGCGGGCTTGCCCGCGAAGGGGCCGGTCCTGACGACAAATATCTAAAGCCTGATCTCTACTTCCCCAAGATGCCCACCAAACGGTCCGAAACTCCTTTCGACCATATGCAACGTCCCATCCGCCTGCACAATCAACGCCGTACTCGCCCGCGTTCCATAACTCTGACTGGCAATGAACACACTCGACAGCAACGTCTCGGTGGCCAGTCCCACGCCGGTATCCGGCAACTCGGCAAGCGGAGCGGTCTGCGCATCGCTCAATAATGCCAGCAACGCCTGAGGCTGCGGATCATCCAGCACCTCGCTCAATGCCGCCTTGGCCTTGAGCAACTTCGGCCAGGGTGTATCCAGCCCTGCATTGGATAACCCGTAGATCCCCGGGGCCAACATTACCGCTGCCGGTTCCCGGGCATTGAAGTGCCAGAGTTCATTGGCATTGCCGACCAACAGGTTAAAGCCACCATATTCCTGCGAACGGTCGACAACGTCGGCTAAATAGTCGTCAATTGGCATTTCCCCGGTTAGAAAGCGCGCGACCAACTCCCCACGAGACTTGCTCCCTGGCGGTCGATTGGGATCTCGGATATTGGTCAGCGCCGCAAAACGTCCGTTGGCACCGACACCGAGCCAGGTGCCACCGGCCTCGAGGTCGCGCCCCGCATGTACGTGCGGCGCTTCGGGCCATGGCGCCAGAGGCAGGCTGGGGCGGGCGTAGAACTCATCGCGATTGGCCGCCACGACCAGCGGTTGGGCATGACCCGGTCGCCAGGCAAAAACAATCAGGCACATCAGGCTGTCCTTGTGTGTTTTTTGCTCACTCTACTCAGACATCGCTCATCGATCCATCGCCTTGCGCAGTGGAGCTTGAGGCCATGCATCCGTTACCATGCCGCTCCGGTTTTGGGATGCGGGCGAGACAACCATGGAATTTCTGCTCTATCTGGCGCTCGGCGCCTGTGCAGGTGTACTCGCCGGGCTGTTTGGCGTGGGCGGCGGGATCATCATCGTGCCGGTGCTGGTGTTCAGCTTCAAGGCTCAAGGGTTCGATCCGTCGATCCTCACGCACCTGGCAGTGGGTACCTCCCTGGCGACGATCATCTTTACCTCGGTCAACGCGGTACGAGAGCATCACCGCCGTGGCGCCGTGCGTTGGCCGATCTTCATGTGGATGACCGTCGGCATTCTGGTCGGTGCCGGATTCGGCGCGCTGACGGCGGAAGCGATTTCCGGCCCCAACCTGCAGAAACTCATTGGTGTATTTGCCCTGGTGATCGCCGCTCAGCTGGCGCTGGAAGTCAAACCCAAGGCCAGCCGAACCGTGCCGGGCAAACTCGGTCTGACCGTGGCCGGCAGCGCAATTGGCTGGGCTTCGGCGATTTTCGGCATCGGTGGAGGTTCGCTGACCGTACCATTCCTGACCTGGCGCAGCGTGCCGATGCAGCAAGCCGTGGCTACTTCGTCGGCCTGCGGTCTGCCGATTGCCCTGGCCAGTGCATTAAGTTTCATGATTCTGGGCTGGCACGATCCGTTGCTCCCGGCCCATAGTCTCGGTTTCATTTATTTGCCGGCGTTGCTGGGCATTGCCCTGACCAGCATGGTGTTCGCCCGCTTGGGCGCGCGATTGGCCCACAGGTTGTCGCCAAGGTTGCTGAAACGGCTGTTTGCCGCTTTGCTGTTCTGCGTCGGTCTGAACTTTCTAGTCTGAAGCATCTGCTCTGACCAGCAGCGCAATCCTGGCTTAATCCTGAGGTGGCAGCGTCGCCCGGGAATTTTTAAGATTTGAACTCTAACGAGGAGTCGCAATGCTGCCTTACCCGCAGATCGACCCGGTGGCCCTGGCCATCGGTCCGCTGAAAATCCACTGGTACGGTCTGATGTACCTGATCGGCATCGGCGGCGCCTGGCTGCTGGCGTCCCGCCGCTTGAACCGCTTCGACTCGACCTGGACCAGGGAGAAACTCTCCGACATGGTGTTCTGGATGTCGATGGGGGTGATCGTTGGCGGGCGACTGGGTTACGTGCTGTTCTACGATCTGAGTGCTTATCTGGCCAACCCGACGCTGATTTTCGAAGTGTGGAAGGGCGGCATGTCATTCCACGGCGGTTTCATCGGCGTGATGCTGGCGGCGTTGTGGTTCGGTAAAAAGAACAACAAGTCGTTCTTCCAGCTGATGGATTTCGTTGCGCCGATGGTACCGATTGGCCTGGGCGCCGGGCGCATCGGTAACTTCATCAACGCCGAGTTGTGGGGCAAGGCGACTGACGTGCCTTGGGCGATGATCTTCCCGACCGATCCGGCGCAACTGGCGCGTCACCCGTCGCAGCTGTACCAGTTCGCGCTGGAAGGCGTGGCACTGTTCGCCATCCTCTGGTTGTTCTCGCGCAAGCCGCGGCCGACCATGGCGGTATCGGGGATGTTCGCGCTGTTCTATGGCATCTTCCGTTTCATCGTCGAGTTCGTCCGTGTGCCGGACGCGCAACTGGGCTACCTGGCCTGGAACTGGCTGACCATGGGGCAGGTGCTGTGCGTGCCAATGATCGTCGGTGGGCTGCTCTTGATCTGGCTGGCGTATCACCGCGCTCCGTCGGCTCCAGCGGCAGCTGTATAAAATTCGAATCCCGGGGCTTCGGTCCCGGGTTCAAGGACACAGGTAACTCATGAAGCAATATCTCGAACTGGTCGCCCACGTCATCAAGAACGGCACCAAGCAGGCCAACCGTACCGGCGTGAACACCATCAGTTTTCCCGGTGCGATGCTGCGTTATGACCTGCAGGAAGGCTTCCCGGCGATCACCACGCGCAAGATGGCGTTCAAATCGGCCATCGGCGAAATGTGCGGATTCCTGCGTGGCGTGAACAACGCTGCCGAGTTCCGTGCCCTGGGCTGCAAGGTCTGGGACCAGAACGCCAACGAAAACGCCCAGTGGCTGGCCAACCCGTTCCGTCAGGGCGAAGACGACCTTGGCGAAATCTACGGCGTGCAATGGCGCAAGTGGCCGGCGTACAAGCAGATTCCGCTCAGCAACCCGGCCGCCATCGAGCAGACCCTGAGCCAAGGCTATCGTCAGATCGCCGAAGGCGAAGAGGATGGCCGGGCTTATGTGGTGCTGTACAAGGCGATCGACCAGATCCGCCAGTGCGTCGACACCATCATCAGGGACCCGGGCAGCCGTCGCATCCTCTTTCACGGCTGGAACGTCGCCCAGCTCGACGAAATGGCCCTGCCGCCGTGCCACTTGCTATACCAGTTCCACCCGAATGTCGAGACCAGGGAGATTTCCTTGACCCTCTACATCCGCTCCAACGACCTGGGCCTGGGCACGCCGTTCAACCTCACCGAAGGCGCCGCGCTGCTGAGCCTGATCGGTCGCCTGACCGGGTACACGCCGCGCTGGTTCACCTATTTCATCGGTGATGCCCACGTCTACGAAAACCACCTGGACATGCTCAACGAACAGCTCAAGCGCGAGCCGTTCCCGATGCCGAAACTGGTGATTTCCGAGCGTGTGCCGGAGTTTGCCAAGACGGGTGTGTATCAGCCGGAGTGGCTGGAGCTGGTGGAACCGGGCGATTTCTCCCTGGAAGGCTACGAGCACCACGCACCGATGACCGCGCCGATGGCGGTTTAACGCCTCACGCCGTCCCCCTGTAGGAGCGAGCCTGCTCGCGATGGACGTGAACGATGACGCGTACTGTCTGGAAAAATGCGTTGCCGTCGAATTCATCGCGAGCAAGCTCGCTCCTACAGGGGTTAGGTGGTGTGCTTAGTGGCCGTGACTGCGGCCGACATGGGAATGCTCCACCTCCGTCGTCACAACCCCGCCATTCACTTCCAGCCGCTGCAAAATCCCGCATTGATCGATACCTGGCCCCTCGTCGCAGCGTTGGCGCAGGTCGAGCAGTTGTGTCTGCAAGGCCAGCAAGCCGTCGATCCGCGCCCTGACGTGATGGATGTGCTCGTCGATCAACGCGTTGACGCTTTCGCACTGGTCCTGCGGACTGTCGCGAAAGGCCAGCAGGCTGCGGATTTCCTCAAGCGTCATGTCGAGGGTGCGACAGTTACGGATGAAGGTCAGGCGCTCGGCGTGGGCCTGGGTGTAGAGGCGATAATTGCCATCACTGCGTGCCGGTTCCGGCAGAAGGCTCTCGCGCTCGTAGTAGCGGATCGTTTCCACGGCGCAGTCCGTGAGTTTCGCCAATTCTCCAATTTTCATGACGCCAATCTCCAAAACTCCAGAAAGGGTGCTTGACCCTATAGTGGCTACAGGGTCTTTACTTGGCAACAGGCACTCTTATGGACGCAACCAATGAGCGATTCCCTGCATTCACACAAACCCGGGCCTGAACACGGGCACAACCACAAGCTCAAGCCCGTGCAAAAACATGACCACGGCGGTCACGGCGATTCCTGCTGTTCATCCAGGGCGGCGGCGCCCGCGTTGATAAGACTGAGCGAATCGTCGACGCCCGGAGCCCGACTGAGCAGTTTTCGCATCGAGGCGATGGACTGTCCAACCGAACAGACGCTTATCCAGAACAAGCTAAACAAACTGACCGGTGTGCAGCAGCTGGAGTTCAATCTGATTAATCGGGTGCTTGGCGTGACCCACGATTTGCCCGGTATCGAGCCGATCGTCGAAGCCATCAAATCCTTGGGAATGCAGGCCGAGCCGATGGACCAGGGTGCTGAAACCCCGACACCGGTGCCCCGGCAAAAGCCATGGTGGCCCTTGACACTGTCCGGTGTTGGTGCATTGCTGGCAGAAGTTATCCACTTCACCGGTTCCGCGCCGAACTGGGTGGTGGCGGTTATTGCGCTTGTTTCGATCCTCTGCGGTGGCCTCGGTACCTACAAAAAAGGCTGGATTGCCCTCAAGAACCGCAACCTGAACATCAATGCGCTGATGAGCATTGCCGTGACCGGCGCGGTGCTGATCGGCCAGTGGCCGGAAGCGGCAATGGTGATGTTCCTGTTCACTGTGGCCGAGTTGATCGAAGCCAGGTCCCTCGATCGCGCGCGCAATGCCATCGGTGGCCTGATGCAGATGACCCCGGACACGGCAACGGTGTTGCAGGCTGACGGGAGCTGGCTTGAGCAGGATGCCAAATCCATTGGGCTCGGCGCGCGGGTGCGGGTCCGCCCCGGTGAGCGCATCGGCCTGGACGGCGAAGTGCTGTCCGGTCGCTCGACCATCGATCAGGCGCCAATCACTGGTGAAAGCATGCCGGTGGAGAAAACCGTCGGCGACAAAGTATTCGCCGGCACCATCAATCAGGCCGGATCCCTGGAATATGAAGTAACCGCTGCGGCCGACAACTCGACCCTGGCCCGCATCATTCACGCGGTCGAACAAGCGCAGGGCGCGCGGGCGCCGACCCAGCGTTTCGTCGACAGCTTCTCGAAAATCTACACCCCGGTGGTGTTCGTTCTGGCTCTGGTCGTGGCGGTGATCCCGCCTTTGTTCATGGGCGCGTTGTGGTTCGACTGGATTTATCGGGCGCTGGTGCTGCTGGTGGTGGCCTGCCCCTGTGCGCTGGTGATTTCCACGCCGGTGACCATCGTCAGTGGCCTCGCGGCGGCAGCGCGCAAAGGCATCCTGGTCAAGGGCGGCGTCTATCTGGAGGGCGGTTACAAGCTCGACTACCTGGCCCTGGACAAGACTGGCACCATCACCCACGGCAAACCGGTGCAGACCGATTACCTGTCGCTGGATCCGACCGCCGACGATTCGGCGCCTGCCATTGCCGCCGCGCTGGCCAGGCGCTCGGATCACCCGGTTTCCCAGGCCATTGCCAAAGCGGCTGTGGATAACCCAACCGCGACGCTTATTGTGGATAACTTCGAAGCGCTGGGCGGGCGCGGTGTGCGCGGCGAAATCAACGGCCAGCTCTACCATTTGGGCAACCATCGACTGGTGGAGGATCTGGGGCTGTGCTCGCCGGCGCTGGAAGAGAAACTGTTCGCCCTGGAAAAACAGGGCAAGTCGGTGGTGCTGCTGCTTGATCAGTCCGGGCCATTGGCACTGTTCGCCGTCGCCGATACGGTAAAAGCGTCCAGCCGCGAAGCCATCCGGCAACTGCATGACCTGGGCATCAAAACCCTGATGCTCACGGGCGATAACGTCCACACTGCGCAAGCCATTGCCGCGCAAGTCGGCATCGACGAGGCCAGGGGCGACCTGTTGCCGGGTGACAAATTGCAGGCCATCGATGCCCTTTATGCCCAAGGGCATCGGGTCGGTATGGTCGGCGATGGCATCAATGACGCTCCGGCACTGGCGCGCTCCGAGATCGGTTTCGCCATGGCCGCCGCAGGCACCGATACCGCGATCGAAACCGCCGATGTCGCCCTGATGGACGACGATCTGCGCAAAGTCCCGGCATTCATTCGCCTGTCGCGCCAGACATCGAGCATCCTCAAGCAGAACATCGTCCTGGCTTTGGTCATCAAGGCGATCTTTCTTGGGGTAACCTTCGCCGGGCTCGCTACCATGTGGATGGCCGTGTTCGCCGACATGGGCGTGAGTTTGCTGGTGGTGTTCAACGGTTTGCGCCTGCTGCGCAAGTAAAGGATGAGGGACGGTTGTGCTGAGTGCCGAGCTGAAGGCGTTTTACATGGTGGCCCGCCTGGGCAGCATTACCCAGGCTGCAAAAAAGCTCGGCCTGAGCCAGCCGACGGTGACGACGCAGATCCGCAACCTCGAAAGTCAGTATTCGGTCGAGCTGTTCTACCGTGGTGGCCGGCGTCTCAGTGTCAGCGAAGAGGGCGCGCGGCTGCTACCGATGGTCAAGGTGCTGATGCAACAGGCGGCCGACATCGAGTTTTTCCTGCGTAACTGCGGCCAGGTCCAGGGCTCATTGCGCATTGCCGCTACGGCGCCATATTACATCCTCGACCTGGTGAAAACATTCCGCGAACGTCTGCCGCAAGTGGAGGTGTCGGTGGAAATCGGCAACTCCCAACAGGTGCTTGAAGCGCTGGAGGATTATCGGGTCGATGTCGCGGCGTCGTCGCAATTGCTCGATGACGCGCGGTTGATTCGCCGGGTGCTCGGCAGTGATCCGCTGGTGCTGGCGGTGCATCGCAATCATGCGCTGGCGGTTCACGATCGCATTTCGCTCAGTGCATTGGCCGGGCATACCCTGCTGATGCGCGAACCGGGTTCGACCACCCGTCGTTTGACCGAAGAGTTGCTGGCCAGCGCCAGCGTGTGTTTCGGCCCGCGGCTGGAAATCGGCAGCCGCGAATCGATTCGCGAAGCGGTGCTGCGCAATATCGGTATCAGCATCATTGCCCGCCAGGAAGTGCCCCATGATCCGCAGTTGCGGGTGCTGACCATCGAGAATGCGCCGCAGATTCCCGAGTATCTGTACTGCCTCAAGGAGCGCAAAGGCGCGCGGCTACCGGCGGCGTTTCTGGGGTTGGCGCAGGAAATGGCGCCGGCCTAAAGGTCTTTATCGCCTGTCCCGGCCTCATCGCGAGCAGGCTCGCTCCTACAGTTGACCGCATTCCCCTGTAGGAGCGAGCCTGCTCGCGATGGCGGTAGATCAGCCAGCACAGGAATAACCAAAAATCCTGAATACCACTATCGGCGGTTTTTGCCTTACTGCCACATGACGGACTCATTACAACTCTAGGATGGCCCATCTGCCAGATGAGGTCCGTCCATGAACAACCCTATCGCAACTGCCCTGACCAACCCCGGCGCACCGATGAAAGTGTGCGGCGTACAGAAGCGTTTTGGCGCCTTCACGGCGCTGGATAACGTTTCCCTCGACGTGGCGGCCGGTGAGCTGGTGTGTCTGCTCGGTCCTTCGGGCTGTGGCAAGACCACCTTGCTGCGCTGCATCGCCGGTCTGGAAAAGCAGGACAGCGGCGAGTTGTACCTGGGTGATCGCAACGTTTCCCACCTCGCACCCCAGGCGCGGGACTACGGCATTCTGTTCCAGTCCTACGCGTTGTTTCCCAATCTCACCGTCGAAGCGAACATTGCCTACGGCCTCGCCAGCAATGGCCGCGACCAGATTCGCCAACGTGTCGGTCAGATGCTGGAACTGGTCGGCCTGACCGGCAGCGAGAAAAAATACCCGGGCCAGCTGTCTGGCGGTCAGCAGCAACGTGTGGCACTGGCCCGCGCTCTGGCGCCTGCGCCTTCGTTGTTGTTGCTGGACGAACCGATGTCGGCCCTCGATGCCCGGGTACGCGAGCATCTGTGCACCGAACTGCGCCAGCTGCAACGCAACCTCGGCATCACCACCCTGATGGTCACCCACAATCAGGACGAGGCCATGCTGATGGCCGACCGTATCGCCGTGATGAACAACGGCAAGGTCGAGCAGTACGCCACGCCGCTGGAAATCTACAATCGCCCGGCCACGCCATTCGTGGCGGAGTTCGTCGGCCAGGGTAACTGGTTGCCGTTCCAGCGCAGCAGCGACAGCCACGCTCAGGTCGGTGCAATGAGCATGCGACTGGCCGATGGCGGCGCCAAGGCCGCGTCGGGCCGTTTGTTCTGCCGTCCGGAAGCGATCAACGTCAACCCGCTGGTGCATGAGGAAAACCTGTTCCCGGCCAAGGTTCGTGAAATCACCTTCCTCGGCAACCGCTGCCGCATGAGCTTCGAACTCGATCAATTGCCGGGCCACGCGCTGTTGGCGGAACTGGCGCCGGAAGCCATGCCGCGCCTTGGCGCCCAGCAGATCATGGTCGCCTTGCCGCCGCGCAGCCTGCAGGTGTTTGCCTGATGAGCGCGAACATCGCGCTGCCGCTGCCGCAAAAGCAGGTTCGGCAGACCACCCGCGCCGAGATCGGTGACCGGTTGTTCGTGCTCGGTGGCAAAGTCCTCATGCTGGTGTTGTTGGGGGTTGCCGTATTGATGCCGTTGCTGGCGATCTTCTGGCAGGGTTTCAGCACTGAGGCTGGGCAGGGCGGTGGCTGGGTCGCAGCGAAAGAGCTGGTGACCAGCGAGAACTTCCACTGGTTGCTCGGTAACAGTCTGAAAGTTTCCCTCAGCGTCGCAGCCATCGTCGTACCGTTGGCCTACCTGTTTGCCTACGCCCTGCAACGCACCTTGATTCCGGCCAAAGGCATCTGGCGTGGCATTTCGCTGCTGCCATTGATGGCACCATCGATGCTGCCCGGCATCGCGCTGGTTTATCTGTTCGGCAACCAGGGCATGCTGCGTGGCCTGCTCTCGGACAACATCTACGGCTTCTGGGGCATTGTGCTCGGCGAAGTCATCTACACCTTCCCCCACGCCTTGATGATTCTGCTGTCGGCCCTGTCCCTGGCCGATGCGCGGCTGTTCGATGCCGCCTCCAGCATGGGCGCAAGTCCTGCGAAAGCTTTCCGCAGCATCACCTGGCCGGCGACCCGTCAGGCTGTGTTCGCCGCGTTCTGCCTGGTGTTCACCCTGACCATCACCGATTTCGGTGTGCCGGTGGTGGTCGGTGGCGACTATCAAGTGCTGGCGCTGGAAGCCTACAAAGCCGTGGTCGGCCAGCAACAGTTCGGTCGCGGTGCGTTGATCGGCATGGTGTTGCTGCTGCCGGCGCTATTCAGTTTCGGCGTCGATGCCTGGTTGCGTCGGCGCCACGGCGACTCCATGAGCGGTCGCGCCCAAGTGTTCAAGCCCGCGCCGTCGAAGCTGCGCGACGGCTGCTACCTGGCCATCGTCCTGCTGATCTGCACCGCGTTGCTGCTGGTATTCGGCATGGCGGTGTTCTCGTCCCTGGTGAAGTTCTGGCCGTACAACCTGTCGCTGTCGCTCAACCATTACCAGTTCAATGAAACCGCCGGCGGTGGCTGGCTGGCCTATGGCAACAGCCTGGAGATGGCCTTGGGCACCGCACTGATCGGCTCCATGCTGATCTTCACTGGCGCCTACCTGATGGAAAAAACCAGGGGCCAGCGTGGTCTTAACCTGACCTTGCGCATGCTCAGTTTCGTACCGATGGCGGTGCCAGGCCTGGTGTTGGGGTTGGGTTACGTCTTCTTTTTCAACCTGACCGGCAACCCGCTGCACGTGCTTTACGGCAGCATGACGCTGCTGATCGTCTGCACCATTGCGCACTATTTGACCACCGCGCAAATGACCGCCACCACCGCGCTGCGTCAACTCGATGCCGAGTTCGAAGCCGCCGCGCTGTCGCTCAAGGCGCCGCTGTACCGCCACTACCTGCGAGTCACCGTGCCGATCTGCCTGCCGGCGTTGCTGGACATCGTGCGCTACCTGTTCGTCTCGGCCATGACCACCGTTTCGGCGGCGATCTTCCTCTACAGCCCCGACACCATCCTCGCGGCAGTGGCGGTGCTGAACATGGACGACGCCGGCAACGTCGGCGGCGCGGCGGCGATGTCGACCCTGATTCTGTTCACCTCGGCGGGCGTGTCCCTGCTGCTGGCCTGGGCCTCGCGCGGTTTGCTGCGCCGCTCCCAGGCCTGGCGGCAGACCGCGCCCGGTCATTGAATCTGCACAACCCCTCAACTCAAAAAACAGGAAAAGATCATGTTCAAGCCTATGGCCCTGGCCGCTGCTGTTCTCACCGCTTTCAGCCTGAACGCCTTCGCGGCGAAAACCGAGTTGACGGTGTACACCGCCCTCGAAGCCGAACAACTGAAGACCTATAAAGAAGCTTTTGAAAAGGCCAACCCGGACGTCGAAATCAAATGGGTGCGTGATTCCACCGGCATCATCACCGCCAAACTGCTGGCCGAAAAAGCCCGTCCACAGGCGGACGCTGTGTGGGGCCTGGCCGCTTCCAGTCTGGCTATTCTCGATCAGCAAGGCATGCTGCAAAGCTACGCACCGAAAGACCTGGCCAAGATCGGCGCCAACTACCGCGACGCCACCAACCCGCCAGCCTGGGTCGGCATGGACGTCTGGGCCGCGACTATTTGCTTCAACACCGTCGAAGCCGAAAAGCAGGGCCTGACCAAACCCGTGAGCTGGCAGGACCTGACCAAGCCTGAGTACAAAGGCAAGATCGTCATGCCGAACCCGGCATCGTCTGGCACCGGTTTCCTCGACGTCAGCGCCTGGCTGCAAACCTTCGGCGAGAAGCAGGGCTGGGCCTACATGGACGGCCTGCACCAGAACATCGGCCAGTACGTTCACTCCGGTTCCAAACCTTGCAAACTGGCCGCCGCCGGTGAATTCCCGATCGGTATTTCCTTCGAATACCCGGCCGTTCAACTGAAGCGCCAGGGCGCACCGCTGGACATCATCCTGCCGAAGGAAGGCCTGGGCTGGGAGATCGAAGCGACTGCCGTGATCAAGGGCACTGCCCACGAAGACGCGGCGAAGAAACTGGCTGATTACTCCGCGAGCCCTGAGGCAATGGAGCTCTATAAAGAAAACTTTGCCGTACTCGCCCAGCCTGGCATCGCCAAGCCACAGACTGAACTGCCAGCCGACTACGAACAGCGCCTGATCAAGAACGACTTCGCCTGGGCTTCGAAGAACCGCGACGAAATCCTGACCGAATGGCGCAAGCGCTATGACGGCAAATCCGAGAAAGTGGCGGCCAAGTAAGATCTTTATCGACTGACAGGGCCTCTTCGGGGGCCTTGAGTTCAGGGCACCTTTAGATGACGCAACACAACGACATGCTGATCAGCCCGACGCCCTATGGCGAGCTGATCATTGGCGATTCGCACCATTACGGTAGCGATCCGTCGCTACGGTACTGGAGGAAATCTGATGGAGCGCAATAAGCAAGTGATTGCCGAGGCGTTCGGTTTGTACGAGCGCTTTGGCGACAGCGACTACATCGGTGAGCCGGTGTCGCAGATCGAGCACATGTCCCAGGCGGCGCAATTGGCCATGGCCGAAGGCTTCGACGATGAAGTGGTGCTGGCGGCGTTCTTTCATGACATCGGGCATATCTGCACTGAAAGCGCGGAGAACATGGGCGGCTTCGGTGTGGTCAGTCATGAGCGCCTGGGTGCGGATTATCTGCGCCGCGCCGGATTCAGCGAGCGTATGGCGCGGCTGGTCGAACACCACGTACAGGCCAAGCGTTATCTGACGCTCAAGGAGACGGGATACTACGAGTGCCTGAGCGAAGCCAGCCGCCGGACCCTGGAATATCAGGGCGGGGTGATGACGGCTGAAGAGGCCGAGGCGTTCGAGCAGGACCCGCTGTGTGCCGTGAGTTTGCGCATGCGCCAGTGGGATGAGCTGGCGAAAGAGATGCATGTGCCGGTGATTGATCTGGCGGTGTTGAAGGACAAGGCGGTGCGGTTGTTGGCTGCATAAAGCCTGTGATACCGAGTTGCTGCCATCGCGAGCAGGCTCACTCCCACATTGGATCTGTGGTCGACACAAATCCCCTGTAGGAGCGAGCCTGCTCGCGATGGCGTCAGTCCGGCCAAAGCAAGTGTTCTGTCTCTACAGCTGCTGTGCCAGAGCCTCGATCTGCTCCTGCCGCTCCGCCTGATTCAATTTGGAATGAGGATTGAGCGACGACCACTGCGGATGCGCCCGCGCCTTGTTCAGCGCTTCGGGCAGTTTGCCTTCGCGCCAACTCTTGTCCTGTGGCGTGGCGACCTGGATGCTGTCCATCGCCGCGTGCCCGCGGGCATTGAGCGCTTGCAGCAATTGCCGCTGGCGCAGTGCCAACAGCCGCAGCACGTTGCCGTCCATCGTCAGTTCGCGTTGGCCCTTCACCTTGCCGAGCAAGCGGCTGCCGTAACTGCGCGCGGTTTGCAGTGCGCCGCCGGCGATGGCACCGGCCAGAGCGGCAGCGCCGAGGGTAATGCCGCCCACCAGCAAATCGACCCCAGCCCCTGCAGCAGCCCCCGCCGCGATCCCGCCACCGACGCGCACGCCCAGTTGCTTGAGGGTTTCCGGGTTGAACAGGTCATCGCCCCAACGGCCGTCGAGCAACGGCAACTCACTGGCCGCGGCATCCTGTGGGCGGAAAGCGTAGAGCTTGAGCAGGGCCTCGACGCAACGCTGCTCCCGTTGCCGCACGGCCTTGCGCAGTTCGCTGATCGCCTGTCGTTCCTGTTCGTCATCACTGACCACGCTGCGTCGGCAGGCCGCGCAATCGATCAATAATTCGGCAATCAACCGCACCGCACTTTGCTGGCGGGCCAAACGCTGGGCTTGCTGATCGCAAATCAGGCGTTCCAGTTGTGGCCGGGCAGACTCCAGTAACAGGGCGAGACTTTCATAGAGCCGACGCTCGCCATCCTCCGGCGGCGCGACGCTGTCGAAGCGCACCAACGCATGCAATCCCAGCCGCGCCAGCGCTTCACGCCATGCCGGCTCGCGGTGGTTGGCGCTGCTGACGAAGTTCAGCACCGGCAGCAAGGGTTTGCCGCAATTGGCCAGTACTTCCAGCTCGTCGCGATACTTGGCCAGCACCGGCTCCCGGGCGTCGATCACATAGAGCCCGGCGTCCGACGCCAGCAACTGGCGCAGCACCTTGGCCTCCTGTTCGAAGCGTTGCCGGGCTTCGCTACCATCGAGGAAGCGCGCCAGACGTGCCGGGCCGTCGAGGCGTTCACCGGGACGCTCCAGGCGTTCGAGGTAATCGAGCAGGGCGATGGCGTCTTCCAGTCCGGGGGTGTCATAGAGATCGAGCAACGGCTCGCCGTCCACCGACAACCGTGCGCCCTCGACATGCCGCGTGGTGCTGGGGCGATGGGACACTTCACCGAAGCCGACGTCGCGAGTCAGGGTACGCAGCAACGAGGTTTTGCCGACATTGGTGTGGCCGACCACGGCGAGTTTCAGAGGCTGTTTCCAGGTGTCAGTCATGACCTGTCTCCAGCCAGTTCATCGGTGCACAATCGGCAAACGGCAGCTCAAGCTGTTGCAGCGCCACGTGCCAGTCGCCCAGGCGTTCGGCGTCCAGCGCTTCACCGGGAGGCGCCTGCAACAACCACACGCGGGTGGCGCTGGCGCTGCGGGCCAGTTCGGCAATCAAGGCCAGACTGCCGCGATCCGGCGAGCGCCGTGGATCGCAGGCGATGGCCAGGCGCGCCGGGGGGAAACGGCTCAATTGTTCGAGGAGTTTGTGTCGCGATTCGCGGCTGTCGAGGATGCCGGCGTTGCTCACGTTTTTCGGCAATTGCGGTGGCCACGGGCGCTGGTCGTCCAGCTCGATGGCGACCAGTAACGCACCGTCGCTTTGCTGTTCAGTCACGCCGCTTTCCACGCGATGCAGCTGCGCGGGTGCGATATCGCTGACGCCGAGGCGCTCGCTGGTGGGCATCAAGCGTTCGCGCAGTTGTGCGTAACCGGGCAGGTTCAAATCCAGACGCAGTGCCGTTTGCCCGGTATTCCAGCGCCACAGGCAAAACAGCGCCAGCAGCAGGCGCGGCACAACACCGTAGACCAGCAAGACGCCGACCAGCCACGCGGCCCAGGCCTGACGGGCACTTTCGATGTTCAGAGCGGCATCGCCACTGGCGCGGATCATTTCCTCGGTCGGCACGCTGAAGCCAAACAGGGCCGGCAATGTACCAAGCGCCTGGGTCACGGCAATAAAGGTGTCGGCACTGAGGATCGTGGTTTCCCAGACGAAGCCGTAGCGCCGGGTCGCCATCAACATCAGCAGGATCACCAAAGCGCTGAGCATCGCCAGCAACCACAGGCTGTTGACCAGCACACCGATGGCCAAGCGATTGAGTTTCCGGCGTTGCAGCAACAGAAGCAGGGCCGGTGCCAGTTGTGCGGCTTTGGCGTCCCGGGCGAGCTTTTCGCTAAGCCACAGCCACAGGCGTGCGAGGCTGGCGCCTTGTTCACCGGCGAACACCAGGCCCAAGGCCCAGCTCAGCAGCAGGATCAGATTGAGCCCGAGCAGGCTGCCCAAGGCCCAGAACACATTCACCGGGTGCAGGCCGTCGCCCAGTGCAGCAAAGGCCAGGCCGGCGCCGCTGATCACGGCCAGCACCGCCATGACGATCAGCGCCAGTCGTGCGCTTTGCAGCCAGTGTTTGAGGGCCGCAGCCAGGCCATCGCGTTCAGCCAGCCACAGGGCCCGGCGTTGAATGCGCGACGGCAAATCGCCGCCGGCGCTGCGGGCCAGTCGGTTGGCTTCAAGGTCTTCCAGGGGACCTGCGTGTTCTTCGCGCAGTCGAATGGTTTCTGTCAGCCAGAGGGTATTGAGTTCAGTCACGCGGCATCCCGTCGCTTAATTGAGCTGTGAGCATAACCGCTGTGGCGCTTATCGGCGAAAGCCCGGCTCTGCTATCCTCGCCGGCATGACTAAATCACTCCCCCTCAGCCTGATCGCAGCCCTCGGTGAAAACCGCGTGATCGGCGTCGACAACAGCATGCCCTGGCACCTGCCGGGGGACTTCAAATACTTCAAGGCCACCACCCTCGGCAAGCCGATCATCATGGGGCGCAAGACTTGGGATTCTCTGGGTCGCCCATTGCCCGGCCGCTTGAACATCGTGGTCAGCCGTCAGACGGATCTGGTGCTGGAAGGCGCGGAGGTTTATCCGTCGCTGGAAGCCGCCGTCGTTCGCGCCGAAGCATGGGCGAAGGAGCAGGGCGTTGATGAGCTGATGCTGATTGGTGGTGCGCAGTTGTATGCGCAAGGGTTGGCGCAGGCCGATCGCTTGTACCTGACCCGCGTGGCGCTGAGCCCGGAAGGGGATGCATGGTTTCCGGCGTTTGATTTGACCCAGTGGAAACTGGTGTCCAACATCGAAAATCCGGCGGCGGAAGACAAGCCCGCATACAACTTCGAAGTCTGGGAAAAAATCTAAAAGCATCGCGAGCAGGCTCACTCCTACAGGGGATTTGTGTCGATCACAGATCCAATGTAGGAGCGAGCCTGCTCGCGATAGCGGTCTGTCAGACGCTACTCAAGCCTGCGCCAACGCCGAATGCTCATCCGCATCCAGCAATGCCTTATCGGTCTGCTGCATCACCTGACTGGTAATCGCCCCCGCCGTCATCGAACCACTGACGTTCAACGCCGTACGCCCCATATCAATCAGCGGCTCGACCGAAATCAGCAACGCCACCAGTGACACCGGCAAGCCCATCGCCGGCAGCACGATCAACGCCGCAAACGTCGCACCGCCGCCAACCCCGGCCACACCGGCCGAACTCAGCGTGACAATCGCCACCAGCGTTGCGATCCACAGCGGGTCCAGCGGATTGATGCCCACGGTTGGCGCCACCATTACCGCCAACATCGCCGGGTACAGGCCGGCACAACCGTTCTGGCCAATGGTCGCGCCGAACGAAGCGGCGAAGCTGGCGATGGACTGCGGGATACCCAAACGACTGGTCTGCGCCTCGATGCTCAGCGGAATCGTCGCAGCGCTCGAACGGCTGGTGAAAGCAAACGTCAGCACCGGCCAGATCTTGCGGAAGAAGCGCAGTGGATTGATCCCGGCAGCCGACACCAGCACGCCATGCACCACGAACATCAGGCCCAGGCCGATGTAGGACACCACGACAAAACTGCCGAGCTTGATGATGTCTTGCAGGTTGGAGCCGGCGACCACTTTGGTCATCAGCGCCAGCACGCCGTACGGGGTCAGCTTCATCACCAGACGCACCAGTCGCATGACCCAGGCTTGCAGGGTGTCGATGGCGTTGATCACTTTCTGACCTTTCTCGGCATCATCCTTGAGCAATTGCAGGGCCGCGACACCCAGGAACGCGGCGAAGATCACCACGCTGATGATCGAGGTCGGCTTGGCCCGTGCCAGATCAGCAAACGGGTTCTGCGGGATGAAGGACAGCAGCAACTGCGGCACGTTAAGGTCGGCGACTTTGCCTGCGTAATCGGTCTGAATGGTTTGCAGGCGCGCCATTTCCTGGGTGCCGGCCACCAGGCCTTCAGCGGTCAGACCGAACAGGTTGGTCAGGCCGATGCCGATCAGCGCTGCAATGGCGGTGGTGAACAGCAGCGTGCCGATGGTCAGGAAGCTGATCTTGCCCAGAGACGAAGCGTTGTGCAGACGGGCCACGGCGCTGAGGATCGAGGCGAATACCAGCGGGATCACGATCATTTGCAGCAGCTGCACATAACCGTTGCCTACCAGATCGAACCAGCCGATCGAGGCTTTCAGCACCGGGTTGCCAGCACCGTAGACAGTGTGCAGGACCACGCCGAACGCTACGCCCAGCACCAGTGCGAGCAGGACTTTTTTCGCCAGGCTCCAAGTGGTGTGGCGGGTTTGCGCCAGGCCCAGGAGCAGGGCGAGGAACACCAGCAGATTGAGGATCAGCGGCAGATTCATTGGAACTCCCATTAGACTTTTGCCAACTGCCTTCCGGGGCAGCTGCGAACGGGCAAGCCTAACAGCTTGAAAAATAATGAATTAATATCAAAAACGCATGGTATTCGTCGCTTTTGGAATAAGCGGATGTCGCTGTCAGAAATGCAACTGGCGCGAAAGGGACGTGGGCGGTCGCTGACAGACGAGGACTGTCACACTTATTTGTTAGCGTCGATCTCTTTCATTCAGGGAGAAACGCAGATGAAATTAGCACCGAAACTACTGGCCGCAGCACTTTGCCTCGGCCTCGCCGGCCAGGTTCTCGCAACGGATCTGAAACACTGGCCGGCCGATCAGGCCAAGGCGCTGGACGCGATGATCGCCGCCAACGCCAACAAGGGTAACTACGCGGTGTTCGACATGGACAACACCAGTTACCGCTACGACCTGGAAGAGTCGTTGCTGCCGTTCATGGAGAACAAGGGCCTGATCACCCGCGACAAGCTCGACCCCTCCCTGAAGCTGATGCCGTTCAAGGACACCGCCGACCACAAGGAAAGCCTGTTCAGCTACTACTACCGCCTCTGCGAAGTCGACGACATGGTTTGCTATCCATGGGTCGCCCAAGTGTTCTCCGGCTTCACGCTCAAGGAACTCAAGGGCTATGTCGACGAGATGATGGCGTCTGGCAAACCGGTGCCGGCCACTTATTACGAAGGCGATGTGGTCAAGAAACTCGACGTCAATCCGCCGAAAATCTTCACCGGCCAGCAAGAGCTGTACAACAAACTGATGGAGAACGGCATCGAGGTCTACGTGATGACCGCCGCCTCCGAAGAACTGGTGCGCATGGTCGCGGCCGATCCCAAGTACGGCTACAACGTCAAACCGCAAAACGTGATCGGCGTGTCGCTGCTGCTCAAGGACCCGAAGACTGGCGAACTGACCACCGCGCGCAAGCAGGTCACCGCCGGCAAATATGACGAGAAGGCCAACCTCGGCCTGGAACTGACCCCGTACCTGTGGACCCCGGCGACCTGGATGGCCGGCAAGCAGGCGGCGATCCTGACCTACATCGACGAGTGGAAAAAACCGGTGCTGGTGGGCGGCGATACTCCGAGCAGCGACGGCTACATGCTGTTCCACAGTGTTGACGTGGCCAAGGGCGGCATCCACCTGTGGGTCAACCGCAAGGACAAGTACATGACCCAGATCAACGGCATGATGGCCAAGAATGCCGCGGCCCAGACCAAGGAAGGCTTGACCGTGACTGCCGACAAGAACTGGGTGATCGTCAAGCCTGAAGAAATCCAGTAAACCGGGTTGCAATTACTGTAGGAGCGAGCTTGCTCGCGATGGTCGTTAACGATGACGCGTGCTTTCTGGTGCAGCGCGTCGTCCTTGCATCCATCGCGAGCAAGCTCGCTCCTACAAAGATCTCGGGTAAAGCACAAATTGTGTGAGCACTCAGGACCCCTGTGGGAGCGGGCTTGCCCGCGATGGGGCCAATCGGTGCAATGAAAGACTCCGCTTGAACGACATCTCCTTACAGTCGCAACCTACGCATTCTTGCGTAAGGGACTACGACTGCGCCAGAATCCGCCGGCTTGTGCACCTTACTCCCGGACTCTACCGTCTACCTGTCGCTGAACATCAGTGATCGGGTTTGGTAGCCCGGCTGTGTAGGGTGCAAAGCATCATGATTTGCAGACGTTCTTACGTCTCTGCTTTTTATGGTGGTCATGCACAGGGCGTTTTCGGGCGCGCCGGTTTCCTTACACCCCGGTCTACCAACCTGCGCATGGCCGCCACCTTTCGTTTGGTAGCGAGGGTGATGGCTCCTTGTCTTATGGTGTAAGGAGTTTTATCTATGCTGAAAATTACCCCCGATCCCCCAAATACCGACAACCTCTGCGCCCACATCAACACCAGCCCGCGCAAACCCAGCCGAACATTCTTGATCGCCCCCGGCCTCGACACCGAAACCCTGTTGGCCCACGCCTGCGAATCACTCGCCTCGGCCAATGTCATGGCCAGCGATTTCGCCGGCCTGCTGGAAGGCTCGCAACGCAGCACAATGCTGGGGATTGCGCAGGTCATCATGCTGGGCGAGCTGGCGGTGAATCAGGCACTGGATAACCTCGACCCGCAGGATTAACGCTCGCAAAAAATGCCCCGCACTTGGCGGGGCATTTTCATGTTCGACGGTTAACGCCAGCACACCGACGTCCATATCCAGTCTCATTTCAGAATTAACCTACATCAATCAAGGAAGCGTCTGATTTTTCCTCCACTTCGCATCTTCTAGCGTGCGTCCTTTCGATCTGACAAGGACACATTTCGCATGAAGCGCTATCACATCACTGTCGGTGCTAGAACCACCGTCGGTGGCACCGTGCGTACGGGCTATCAGTACAGCACCATCGAAGACCAGGCCATGGCCCGCGAAGGTGATGAAGTCTATTGCCCGAAGTGCGACGGCATCGGTGTGATTGTCCTCGACGGCCCGCACTTGGTGGATGAGATGGACGGCCGCCAGGCTGCCTTGGACAACGATCTCTGCAGATGCAAATGCGACCCGCCACCCAGGTTGATTGCTAACCAGACACTCCGTTCTCAACAGTTCGACGATGTGCAGGTCGCCTCGGGGACAAGAGCCGCCGCCCAATCTGCCGCGCCGTCTGCAACCAGTCCCGCGCGAGCGGCACCGGGTCCCTCTGGTCTTGCACCTGCCGCAAGCCCCGCGACACCGTCTTTCGGCGATTTACCGGGGCCGGTTTGCGAGAACTTGTGGCGCGGCTACCAGCAAAGAGCCGAGGCCATCGTGGCACCGGGTGGCATCTTGATTGCCGACCCAAAGGCGCGTAATCGCGCGATCAATGCGGCGTACGCCCGATGGTGGCTGGAGGATCAGCGCTTTCAATGGGCCGGTCTTGCGGCGTTCGCTTCCAAGCAGGTGGGCTGTGGGTTGTTGCATGCTGCGGAATCGATCGAAAAGATCGATGCGGAAAAGGAGGCAAAACAACGACGGGTGGAGGCGCACAGGAAAAAGCCCGCTGGCTTGTTCGGCTGGTTCAGCAAGAGTGAAAGGCAGGCCACAGCACGGGACCTTGAGCAGGCAGAACGGGATTACGAGCAGGCCCGCCGCAACAATCCGACGTGGTGGCTCGACGTGCGGAGCCCGAACGAACCGTTGTCGCTCGTGCAGAAGCAACTTCAGTACGTTCACGACATGCTGGCGATGGGGAATACCACGCTGTTTCTGGATGTGTTTCCGCTGCATGCGTTTTACAAGGAGCGTGGGTTGTTCGCGCTCAAAACCTGCCTGGAATCACGTCAAAAAATTTATGGCCACGATCAGTATCCAGTCCTGTGGCCGATTGAGCAGGAGAGGTTGAGATTCGGTGTTGATCACAAGGAAATCCTGCAAGCCTTCGAAGCCATGGATGCAGGCAATATCGTCGAAAGCGTTGTGTTTCTTGCCGAGCATGAACAGAAGAACATCCTGCAACCAGCGATGTACAGCAACGAGCAATTGGTACGTTTGCTACGTAGTAACCATTTCTTCTATGTCACGAATGTCCCCTCCGGTGCTGCGGCAGCGGTCGAGCTGACTCTGGCCAGCCAGTGTCATCCAAGCGAAGACGGGCGCACCGTGGGCTTCAGCAATGATTACTTTGCCAACCTGGCCGATATCCATCAGCGCATGCCTTTCGTACTCAAGGCCGCGGCGCAATTTGATGAGCTGCTACGACGCTCTGATCGCCACCTGATCGAACAGGCGATCCTGGACATTGCCGCAGGCCGGGGCGTGCGATGAGTCTGCTACGACGAATAGATTGGCAACGCAAGGTTTTGGCAATCGTAGTCGCGGTTCTGTTGATCGTGGCGATGGTTCGAGCGCTTTCGGACGAGCCTGTGATCGCGCTGATGATTGGCGAGCCTTGGGAAGCCATGCGTCAGCGCTCCAGCGCGGTTATCGCTCCGGCTTTTCCTGGATACTCTTGGTTCAACATGCCCAAGTCTGATGCGCGCCTACGTTTTATCGACCCTCAACTCGGATTTGAGACCCCGCTAGCTCGCTTTTTCACGGTTAGTTTCGATAAGGATGGGTTAGTCAGCAGTGTCCGTATGTCCCCGCAGATAGAGCCGCTATTGCTCGACGACACGCTCAAAGTCCTGTTGGGTCTGCAGGAGCAATGGCGTCAAGGCGGTTGGACACCAATCCGGCTCAATGACTTTCCGTCATTCGCCGATACTCCTCAATGGCGTGCCCGATTACGAGATGTAAACACTGGCGGCACTGCTTACTGGCGAGCTGACGACAAATATCAGGTACTGCTGGGGGTTAATCGCTTCAGGGACGATAAGCGTCCCACAGAAGAGCGCTATCTCATCACGTTGCAGCTTGCCACGCCCTGGGGAAGCCCATGACCCAATGGTCGCGACAATGGTTCGGACCCAGCCATAGTTAACGGCTTGTGAAATTTAAAACATCTGTAAGCCCGAGAGTTTATTCAGTTCAACGAATTAATTTAATGGAGTAGGTATATATGGATGCATGCATTTTTCGGTCACTTATATATGTAGTTGGAGGTGTCTTGCCTGCCTCGGGATTGGCGCTACTCAGTCTGGTTTTTATGGGGTCCGGTAAAGCTTTTTTCATGCTGCTCAGCACGCTCGCATGGCTAGGGACCTGCGGACTTATTTTGGCGGCATCAAACAAACCCACTGATACTGAGCCACGACGTAGGCTGGTTATAACAGCAATGTTAACGATGGGATTGCTCGCTATGTCTCCTCTGCTGTTTTTTTTGTTCACAGCGTACAGCGACGAAATATGGATTAATTGGGCAATTCTGGGGCCAACACTTCTGGCACTTCACTACATGTGGCAAGTTGTGCGGATTCACTGCTCCGGAAAATGCCGATTTTTTGCCTATGGCTCGTTAGAGCTCACAAGGAGGTCATCGGTTGATAAATGATCCCAAAAAAATACCCCGCACTTGGCGGGGCATTTTCATGTTCGACGCTTAAGTCTTACAGCCCGTCAAGCATCGCCTTGTTACGTACAGCACCCTTATCGGCACTGGTGGCCAGCAGGGCGTAAGCCTTCAACGCGGTGGTCACTTTACGTGGCCGCACTTCCACCGGCTTCCAACCTTTCTTGTCCTGCTCGACCCGGCGTGCCGCCAGTTCTTCATCGCTGACCAATAGGTTGATCGAGCGGTTCGGAATGTCGATCAGCACCTTATCGCCGTCCTGTACCAGGCCGATCGCGCCGCCAGCAGCGGCTTCAGGCGAAGCGTGGCCGATGGACAGACCGGACGTACCGCCGGAGAAACGGCCGTCGGTGAGCAGGGCGCAGGCTTTGCCCAGGCCTTTGGATTTCAGGTAAGAGGTCGGGTAGAGCATTTCCTGCATGCCCGGGCCGCCTTTCGGGCCTTCGTAGCGAATGATGACGATGTCGCCTTCCTTCACTTCGTCGGCGAGGATGCCACGTACGGCGCTGTCCTGGCTTTCGAAGATCTTGGCGTTGCCTTCGAACACGTGGATCGACTCGTCGACGCCAGCGGTTTTCACCACGCAACCGTCCAGGGCGATGTTGCCGTAGAGCACGGCCAGGCCGCCTTCTTGCGAGTAAGCGTGTTCGACACTGCGGATGCAGCCGTTTTCACGGTCGTCGTCGAGGGTTTCCCAGCGGGTCGACTGGCTGAACGCGGTTTGCGTCGGGATGCCTGCCGGACCGGCCTTGAAGAAGTGGTGCACCGCTTCGTCGGTGGTCTGGGTGATGTCCCACTTGGCGATGGCTTCTTCCATGCTGCGGCTGTGCACGGTCGGCAGCTGGGTGTGCAGCAAGCCGCCACGGGCCAGCGAACCGAGGATGCTGAAGATCCCGCCAGCGCGGTGCACGTCTTCCATGTGGTACTTCTGGATGTTCGGCGCGACCTTGCACAGTTGCGGCACGTGACGGGACAGGCGGTCGATGTCGCGCAGGTCGAAATCGATCTCGGCTTCCTGGGCAGCGGCCAGCAAGTGCAGGATGGTGTTGGTGGAACCGCCCATGGCGATGTCCAGGGTCATGGCGTTTTCGAACGCTTCGAAGTTGGCGATGTTGCGCGGCAACACCGACTCGTCGTTCTCGCCATAGTAACGCTTGCACAGCTCGACGATGGTGCGCCCGGCCTGCAGGAACAGCTGCTCGCGGTCACTGTGGGTGGCCAGGGTCGAACCGTTACCCGGCAATGCCAGGCCCAGGGCCTCGACCAGGCAGTTCATCGAGTTGGCGGTGAACATGCCGGAGCACGAACCGCAGGTCGGGCAGGCGCTGCGCTCGTACTCGGCGACTTTCTCGTCAGAAGCGCTGGAGTCGGCGGCGATCACCATGGCGTCGACCAGGTCGAGGCCGTGGGAAGCGAGTTTGGTCTTGCCGGCTTCCATCGGGCCGCCGGAGACGAAGATCACCGGGATGTTCAGGCGCAGGGCGGCCATCAGCATGCCAGGGGTGATCTTGTCGCAGTTGGAAATGCACACGATGGCGTCGGCGCAGTGGGCATTGACCATGTACTCGACGGAGTCGGCGATGATCTCGCGGCTTGGCAGCGAATAGAGCATGCCGTCGTGGCCCATGGCGATGCCGTCGTCGACGGCGATGGTGTTGAATTCCTTGGCCACGCCGCCAGCGCGTTCAATCTCGCGGGCGACCAATTGCCCCAGGTCTTTGAGGTGCACGTGGCCCGGTACGAACTGGGTGAACGAGTTGGCAATGGCGATGATCGGCTTCTTGAAGTCGTCATCTTTCATCCCCGTGGCGCGCCACAGTGCACGGGCGCCGGCCATGTTGCGGCCGTGGGTGGATGTTTTCGAGCGGTAATCAGGCATGAAGCACTCCGGGCGGCTAATCAGGTATCAAAAGGGAAGTGAGCTTCTATTGACGTCTGGAACACTCAGAAATGGCCGCGTGTCCGGAAGTTGCCGATAACTTTGCGGGATCGCCGCGCGCTTCAGCTTGAGCTCATAAACCCGCCGGGGATGACTGGCGATGAATGTTCGCGATTCTACACGGCTGGCGGCTGGAGGGAATGCCTGCAAGCGGGGAGGCAGCATTCACAAGACGTGCGGGCAGGCCTGCGGAACTTAATGGAACGATTTTCTGTAGGAGCGAGCTTGCTCGCGATGAACCTGAGGGGAACGCATTCATCCAGGGTGAGCGGGTTATCTTTGACGACCATCGCGAGCGAGCTCGCTCCTACAGGGAGATTTGTTCGATACATCCAGATCCACTGTCATGGCGACAAACCCGTTCGCCCCACCTACCGTTTATCTTCCATTCGCCAAGGAGGACAACGGAATGTCCAACCCGAACCATGGTTATCGCTTACGCACAGGTCGACAGTCAGAGTCTGGTCGTATCTATCTGCTGACTGCTGTCACACACGGACGGCAACAATTCTTTAAGGATTGGAGGATGGGTCGTTTGGTGGTGCACGAATTCAGAAGAGCTCAGGAGTCTGGCAATGCCACTTCGATAGCCTGGGTGGTCATGCCGGATCATTTTCACTGGCTGGTTGAGTTGCACAACGGTGATTTACCGAAGTTGATGCAAACGACGAAGTCTCGAAGTGCTCGTGCCATTAACAAGGAGAGAGGTTGCCACGAGACGCTATGGCAAAAAGGTTATTTCGACCGGGTGCTACGCCGAGAGGAAGACCTGAAAGCCGCTGCCCGATACATTATTGCCAACCCATTGCGAGCCGGACTTGTTACCAGTGTTCGTGACTACTCACTGTGGGATGCCATTTGGCTCTGATCTGTAGGAGCGAGCTTGCTCGCGATGAACCCGAGAACACCGCTGGGTGTCAGGCACCCAGCGTTATCGTTGACGACCATCGCGAGCGTGCTCGCTCCTACAGGAGCAGGGGTTTAGCTATTCGGCAACAACCGGCAAGTAATGCTCTTGATATACCGCGTCTCTGCAATGGCCGGATGCACCGGGTGATCCGGGCCCTGGCCACCGCGTTCGAGCATCTGGATGTTGCGATCCAGGTGACGGGCGCTGGTCAGCAGGATGTTCTGCAGGTCGTCTTCCGGCAGGTGCATCGAGCACGATGCGCTGACCAGGATGCCGTCCTTGGTGAGCAGGCGCATGGCTTGCTCGTTCAGGCGGCGGTAGGCGCCTTCGCCGTTTTTCATGTCTTTCTTGCGTTTGATGAACGCCGGCGGGTCGGCCACGATCACGTCGAAACGCTCTTCGCTGGCTTTCAGCTCTTTGAGGGCTTCGAACACGTCGCCTTCGATGCAGGTCATTTTTTCGGCGAAGCCGTTCAGTGCGGCGTTGCGCTCGACACCGTCGAGGGCGAAGGCCGACGCATCGACGCAGAACACTTCACTGGCGCCGAACGCGGCAGCCTGTACGCCCCAACCGCCGATGTAGCTGTACAGGTCCAGCACGCGTTTGCCCTTGGCGTACGGCGCCAGGCGGGCGCGGTTCATGCGGTGGTCGTAGAACCAGCCGGTTTTCTGGCCTTGAATGACTGGCGCTTCGAATTTCACACCGTTCTCTTCGAGGGCAACCCACTCCGGCACCAGGCCGAATACGGTTTCGACGTAGCGGGTGAGGCCTTCGGCGTCACGGGCAGCGGAGTCGTTCTTGAACAGGATGCCGCTTGGCTTGAGCACTTGGGTCAGCGCCGCGATCACGTCGTCTTTATGGGCTTCCATGGTCGCCGAAGCGATCTGTACTACGAGGATGTCGCCGAAACGGTCGACCACCAGGCCCGGCAGCAGGTCGGAGTCGCCGTAGACCAGGCGATAGAACGGCTTGTCGAACAGACGATCGCGCAGGGACAGGGCCACATTCAGGCGGTGCACCAGCAGCGATTTGTCCAGCGGCAGCTTGATGTCGCGCGACAGCACTCGGGCGCAGATCAGGTTGTTCGGGCTCATGGCAACGATGCCCAGCGGCTTGCCGCCGGCGGCTTCGAGGATCGCCTGGTCGCCGGCCTTGAAACCGTGCAAAGGTGTAGCGGCTACATCGATTTCGTTGCTGTAGACCCACAAGTGACCGTTGCGCAGACGACGGTCGGCGTTGGCTTTGAGGCGCAGGCTAGGCAGGGACATGTCGTCGCTCCGGAAAAAAGAGCGGGAGTATAGCGTGTTGAGCCCCCGGATTGGCCTGCGAATGGACATGTGGCGAGGGTTGTCTTGCGATTTGGTATGTCGGATCCAACTTCATAAAGGTTAGAATCGGCGTCTGACCAAGAGTGTGCACAAATGTCCCAAGAGCTGACCTCCGAACAGATCCAGCAAGCCCTGCAGGGCATCAGCGTACCGGCCCAGCCGCAAATCATGGTGGATTTGCAGATGGAGCAGTACATGCCCGACCCGGATCTGGAAGTCATCGCCAAACTGATTTCCCAGGACCCGGGTCTTTCCGGGTCCCTGCTGAAGATCGTCAATTCGCCGTATTACGGCCTGAGCAACAAGATTGCCTCGATCCAGCGCGCGGTGAATCTGCTGGGCAGTCGCTCGGTCATCAACCTGATCAACGCGCAGTCGATCAAGGGCGAAATGAATGACGACACCATTGTCATCCTGAACCGTTTCTGGGACACCGCCCAGGACGTGGCCATGACCTGCCTGACCCTGGCCAAGCGCATCGGCGTTGAAAATGGCGACGAAGCATATGCCCTGGGCTTGTTCCACGACTGCGGCGTACCCTTGATGCTCCAGCGTTTTCCCGACTACATGGGCGTTCTGGAGCAGGCCTATGCCAGCGCCAGTGCCGAATGCCGGGTGGTGGATACGGAGAACCAGGTGTTCAATACCAACCACTCGGTGGTCGGGTATTACACGGCAAAGTCCTGGCGCCTGCCGGAGCACGTGAGCGCGGCGATCGCCAATCACCACAATGCTCTGGCGATCTTCAGCGATGAGTCGTCGCGCAACAGTTCGCTGAAGAACCTGCTGGCGATACTGAAAATGGCCGAGCATATTTGTGCTTCTTATCGGGTGCTGGGCAACCAGACCGAAGATCACGAGTGGAACAGCATCGCGCCGCTGGTGCTCGATTATGTCGGCCTCTCGGACTACGACTTCGAGACCCTCAAGCAGACGATCCGCGACCTCGGCACTCATCGCTGAGTGTCGGAACCTTCCAGGCCATGCACCTGATCCGAGAGCACCATGCCTGAATTGCCAGAAGTCGAAACCACCCGTCGCGGCATCGCTCCGTACCTGGAAGGCCAGCGTGTCAGCCGGGTGATCGTGCGTGATCGTCGCTTGCGCTGGCCGATTCCCGAGGACCTCGATGTGCGCCTGTCCGGGCAGCGCATCGTATTGGTGGAGCGGCGCGCCAAGTACCTGCTGATCAACGCCGAAGTCGGTACCTTGATCAGTCATTTGGGCATGTCAGGCAATTTGCGCCTGGTGGAGGCCGGGCTGCCGGCGGCCAAGCATGAGCATGTGGACATCGAACTGGAGTCGGGCCTGGCACTGCGTTACACCGACCCGCGGCGCTTCGGCGCGATGCTCTGGAGCCTCGATCCGCTCAATCACGAATTGCTGATTCGCCTGGGGCCGGAACCGCTGACCGACCTGTTCGACGGCGAGCGTCTGTTCCAGCTGTCCCGTAGCCGTTCGATGGCGGTCAAGCCATTCATCATGGATAACGCGGTGGTGGTGGGCGTCGGCAATATCTACGCGACCGAAGCGTTGTTCGCCGCCGGGATCGACCCGCGCCGCGAAGCCAGGAGCATTTCCCGTGCGCGTTACTTGAAGCTGGCCATCGAGATCAAGCGCATCCTGGCGGCTGCCATCGAGTGTGGCGGTACGACGCTGCGGGACTTTATCGGTGGCGACGGTCAGCCCGGTTATTTCCAGCAGGAACTGTTCGTGTACGGCCGTGGCGGTGAACACTGCAAGGTCTGTGGCACGGGGCTGCGGGAAGTGAAGCTCGGGCAGCGCGCCAGCGTTTTTTGCCCGCGTTGTCAGAGCTGATACGTCAAGCAAGATCAAAAGATCGCAGCCTTCGGCAGCTCCTACCGGGTTTTTGTGTACACCCGTAGGAGCTGCCGAAGGCTGCGATCTTTTAAGCTAATCAGGCCTTGCCGGTAATTTTCCGGTACTTCTCCATCAACTGCTCTTCAGTCTCCGGATGAGCTTCGTCCAGTGGAATGCAATCCACCGGGCAGACCTGCTGGCACTGCGGTTCATCGTAGTGGCCGACGCACTGGGTGCACAGGTTCGGGTCGATCACGTAGATCTCTTCGCCTTGGGAAATGGCGGCGTTCGGGCACTCGGGTTCGCAGACGTCGCAGTTGATGCAATCGTCGGTGATGATCAGGGACATGCTAACTCCAGCCGGGGCGGCAAGCCCGGGCGCAATAAACCAATGCGCATAATTGTGCCGCATTGGCGCCTGCGTTGCACGCAGGTGCGACATACTGTAGGAGCCAGCCTGCTGGCGAAGAACCCGAGAACGCCGCGAGGTGTCAGGTTTCCCGCGTTATTGTTGACGTCCATCGCGAGCAGGCTCGCTCCTACAGTTTGCGGGGGTTATTTCTTCTTGAAGCGCTCGGTCAGGGCGTCCGCCACCACAGGGTGGACGAACTTGGTGATATCGCCGCCCAGGGCTGCGATTTCACGGACCAGCGTCGAGGAAATGAACGAGTAACGCTCGGAAGGGGTCAGGAACAGGCTTTCCACGTCCGGCGCCAACTGGCGATTCATGTTGGCCAGCTGGAACTCGTATTCGAAGTCTGACACCGCGCGTAAACCACGCAGGAACACGTTGGCATTCTGCTCTTTGGCGAAGTGCGCGAGCAGCGTCGAGAAGCCGACGACTTCAACGTTCGGCAGATGTTTGGTGACCTCGCGCGCCAGTTCCACGCGCTGTTCCATTGGAAACAGCGGGTTTTTCTTGGGGCTCGCGGCAACGGCAATGATCACGTGGTCGAACAGGCGCGAGGCGCGTTCGACCAGATCGCCATGGCCCTTGGTAATAGGGTCGAAGGTACCTGGGTACAACACTCGGTTCATCGCGTCGTCCTGGCGGGAATCCGTTGGGGAGTCGGATGGTATCGCAGCCTTCCCGGTCGGCCAAGTCGCCTGTTGGGTAAGAAAGCACTATAGACGATGGGAATAATCGTCATTTTCATGGATTTTTTAAACGTTCGGCCAGGGATGTCGCCAGTTGCGCCGTCAGTCCGTAGACCGACAGCTGCGGATTGGCGCCAATGCTGGTGGGGAACAGCGAACCGTCGTGGATCGACAGATTGCCCAGTTGATGATGCCGGCCGAGACTGTCGGTCACCGCGTTTGTCGGGTCTTCACCCATGGCGCAACCACCCATCACATGGGCACTGCCCAGGCGTGTGCGATACAACTCCAGGCTCAGGCCATCGATCAGCGTGCGGGCTTGGGCGAGTGTCTTCACGTAACTGGCATCGGCGTGCATCGGCATAACGGCCTTGGCGCCACCGGCAAACTGAATTTCGGCCATGGTATGGAATGCCCGGCGCAATCCATCCCAGGCGTAAGGCGAGAGCTGATAATCCAGCACCGGCGTGTCATCGCTGCGCAATTCAACGCTGCCACCGGGGCTGTCCGGGTGAAACCCGTCCCGCAGTAACGCCAGCATGGCGTGGGTATGCGGCAGATTGGCCATGTGCTGCGAGTTTTCCTGGCCGAAACCACCGAGCAACGTCGTGGCCAGCGCCGGGTGCAGGGGCGGGACTTCCAGTTTGAAGGACATCTTGCCGGTGGTGCCGTCCTGCCATTGGAAATGGTCGGAGTAAATCGACTGCGGCGCGCCGTAGAACGGGTTGACCACTTCGTCGAACAGCGCGGCGGACATGTTCACCGGGTGCAGGAAGGTGCGTTTGCCCAGGCGTTTGTGCGGGTCGGGTGCCCCGGAGCGCATCAGCAAGGCCGGGCTGTTGATGCCGCCACCGGACAGCACGAAATGCCGCGCCTTGACCGTGATGGTGCGCCCGGTCGGTGCGACGCAGCGTTCATCCATCGCCGAACATTGCAGGCCGGTGACTTTGTCACCGCTGATGTTAAGTTTTTCGGCGCGGGCCAGGTAAAGCAGCTCGCCACCTTTTTCCAGGGTCGCCGGAATGGTCGTAACCATCATCGATTGCTTGGCGTTGGTCGGGCAGCCCATGCCGCAGTAGCCGAGGTTCCAGCAGCCGCGAACGTTGCGCGGGATGACATGCCATGAGTAATTCAGTGCTTCGCAGCCCTTGCGGATCACATCATTGTTGGCGTTGGGTGGCACCATCCACGGCGCGACGCCCAGGCGTTGCTCCATTTTTTCGAACCATGGCGCCATTTCCGCCGGGCTATGGCCCTTGACGTTGTGCTCTTTGGCCCAGTGTTCCAGGGTCGGTTCCGGAGTGCGGAAACTGGAGGTCCAGTTGATCAGCGTGGTGCCGCCCACCGCCCGGCCCTGGAGGATGGTGATCGCGCCGTCCTTGCTCATGCGGCCGATGCCTTCCTGATAAAGGCTGCTGTAGGCCTGGTCTTCGAGCAGCTTGAAGTCGCTGCTGGTCTTGAGTGGGCCTTCTTCGATCAGCAGCACTTTGTAGCCGGCCGCGCTGAGGATTTCGGCGGTGGTGCCGCCGCCGGCTCCGCTGCCGATGATCGCCACGTCCGCTTCGAGTGTCAGGTCCTGGGTCAGTTGCGAGCCGTTGTAGGTTTTCCAGCCTCGGGCCATGCCTTCGCGGAACGGATCGGGTACGGGCATCTTCGGGTTCTCTTTTTATTATTGAGGTACACGGTCAAGTGTGGGAGCGAGCCCGCTCGCGATAGGGGCGACTCGGTTTCAGACGGTAGGCGGCCCGGGATACCCGCAATGCGCCCACGATTCCTTGCGGCCGTACCAGGCCATCATCACCAGTTGCAGCAAAGAACTGTGACCCATGCGCAACAGGCTCAACGAGCTGTTTTCCCAGCGGTTCAGAAACAGCCGGATATCGTCGGCGCTGGCGTTTTCCCAGCTGCCCCAGATTCCGGTTAGCGGTCCACGGGTCACGGCCATGCCCAGCACATCGAACAGTTGCCGGATCAACTTGAGCATTTCCGGTGACAAGTGAGCGAGGTTGTAATCAAGGCTTTTCAGTGTGCCCTCGACAGCCTCGGGCATCCGTTCGGAGGTTACGGCTCCATCGAGCATGACTGGAATCAACGCCCGTAAAAACAGCAGGTCGCCGCTGCGTAACGTGACGAAACCACTGGCCGGAACACTCGGCGAACAGCCGCTGAGGCTGGCGCCCAATCCGGCAGTGGCGAGAAAGGCGCTGGCGCCGAGGCTGAATTTAAGTAGCCCGCGGCGTGACAGCGCGGGTGTATCACAAAGGCTGGGGTTCATTATTGTTATTACCCGACGGAGAGATCGTTAGCGGATGAACAGCTTCTGGATCAGCTTCTGGATCGATTTGCCATACGGCGGGTAAATCAGTTTCGCCGCGTTGAAGCGCTGCTTGATCAGCACGCCCTTGGCCTTGCTGAAGGTCAGGAACCCTTCATGGCCATGATAATGACCCATGCCCGAGGCACCGATACCGCCGAACGGCATGTCGTCCTGGGCGACGTGCAGCAGCGTGTCGTTCAGGCACACGCCACCGGAATGGGTTTCGTGCAGCACGCGCTGTTGTTCGCGCTTGTCGTAACCGAAGTAATACAGCGCCAGTGGGCGAGGGCGCTGGTTGATGTAGGCAAATGCCTGGTCCAGATCCTTGTACGGCACGATCGGCAGCAGCGGCCCGAAGATTTCGTCCTGCATCACCGTCATCTCGTCCGTAACATTGAGCAGCAGGCTATGGCCCATGCGGCGGCCCTGGCCCTGGTCGAACAGCGGCATCAGCAGTGCACCCTTGCTGGTGGCGTCGCTGACGTAACCGTTGAGACGGGCCAGTTGTCGCTCATTGATGATCGCGGTGTAGTCCGGGTTGTCGGTCAGCGTCGGATAAAACCCGCGGACAGCTGTGCGATAGGCTTCGATGAAACCTCCGACGCGATTCTCCGGCACCAGTACGTAGTCAGGGGCCACGCAGGTCTGGCCGGCGTTCAGGGTCTTGCCGAAGGCGATGCGCTCGGCGGCGTCCTTGAGCGGCACGTCGCGCGAAACAATGGCCGGGGACTTGCCGCCCAGTTCCAGGGTTACCGGGGTCAGGTTTTCCGCGGCGGCGCGCATGACGTGTTTGCCGATGCTGGTGGCGCCGGTGAACAGCAGGTGATCGAACGGCAGGCGTGAAAACGCCACGCCCATATCAGCCTCCCCCAGGACCACGCAAACCAGGTCTTCGGGGAAGATTCGCGCCAGCAGTTGCTTCATCAGCAGGCCGGTCGCGGGGGTCGACTCACTGAGCTTGAGCATCACCCGATTGCCCGCCGACAGCGCGCCGACCAGCGGGCCGATGGCCAGGTACAGCGGGTAGTTCCACGGCACGATGACCCCGACCACGCCCAGCGGTTGGTAAACCACTTTGGCCGAAGCCGGCTGGAAAGCGGCGCCAACCTTGCGCCGCGACGCTTTCATCCAGCCCTTGAGGTGTTTGCTGGCGTAATGGATGCCGTGCAGGCTGGGCATCAGTTCGGCGAGCAGGGTTTCATCGGCGCTACGATGGCTGAAGTCCTGGCTGATCGCATCGATCAGGGCCTGACGTTCATTGTTCAACAAATCCTTCAGCGCCTTGAGCCATTGTTGGCGCTGCGCGGCGGGTGGCATCGGGTTGGCGGTGTAGGCGGCACGCTGGGCGTCGAACAGGGCCTGAAGCTCTTCCAGCGGCTGCTGTAGTTTCTGCAGGTAGGAAATTTCAGCAGTCATGGTCGGCTCCGGATTTATTGTAATGAGGAGCTTTTTAGAGTCTATACTCTAAAAAGTCAAATGACATCCTGTAACAGGTTTGTTTTATCCACTCGCGGATAGATCTAAGATGCCCGCCAACGCACTCTGAATTAAAGCTCAAGCCATGGCCCCACGGATCAAAACCAGCGAGCGCATCGTGCAGAACAGCCTGGAGCTGTTCAATCAACAGGGCGAGCGCAGCATCAGTACCAACCACATTGCTGCCCATATGGAAATTTCCCCGGGCAACCTGTACTACCACTTCCCTAACAAGCAGGCGATCATCGCTGTGCTGTTCAGCGAGTACGAAAGCCTGGTGGACAGCTTCCTGCACCCGCCCCAGGGCCGTGCTGCCACGGTGGAAGACAAACGCTTCTACCTCAAGGAGCTGCTGGCGGCGATGTGGCGTTACCGGTTTCTGCATCGCGATCTCGAACATTTGCTCGACAGCGATCCGGACCTGGCCGACCGCTATCGACGCTTTTCCCAGCGCTGCCTGATCCAGGGTTCGGCGATCTACGAAGGCTTCGTCGCCGCCGGCATTCTGAAGATGGACAAGGTGCAGATCGAATCCCTGACCCTCAATGCCTGGATTATCCTCACGTCCTGGGTGCGCTTCCTGTGCACCACGCGGGAGAATTCCAGCCACCTCAGCGAGCAGGCCATTAAACGCGGGGTGTATCAGGTGCTGGTGCTGGAGGCCGGGTTCGTCACGGATGAGGCCCGCGATGCGGTCAACGCCTTGTTCGAAGAGTTTTACGTGCCCCTGGCCCAGGCGCTTGAGGAAGTGTCGTAGGATCGAAGTCCGATAAAAATCACAGGAGCCCGTTATGCCCATTGCGCAACTGATCAGCCCGCAAGCACTGGACCTGAAAAAGGACCAGCCGGGGCTGGTGATTCTGGATTGTCGTTTTGCCCTCGAAGACCCGGATTACGGTCAGCGCAGCTATGCCGAAGGGCATATTGCCGGTTCAAGCTATGCCGACCTCGAGCGTGACCTGAGTGGCGCCGTGGTGAAGGGTGTGACCGGACGTCATCCGTTACCCGAACCCGCGCAACTGATCGAGCGCCTGCAAGCCTGGGGCATCAATGCCGATAGCGAAGTGGTGTTGTACGACGACGGCCCGGGTGCCTATGCGGCGCGGGCCTGGTGGTTGCTGGCCTGGCTGGGCAAGCGCGATGGCGTATTCATCCTCGATGGCGGGCTCAAGGCCTGGCATGCGGCGGGGTTGCCGTTGAGCCTGGATACGCCGGCGATCACCCGTGGTTCCTTCACCGGCAGTCCTGACACGGCGTTGCTGATCAGTGCCGAGCAGTTGCAAAAGCGCCTTGCGCGGCCGGAACTGACCCTGCTCGATGCCCGTGCATTGCCGCGTTTCAAGGGTGAAGTGGAGCCGATCGATCCGATTGCCGGGCATATTCCTGGCGCCCAGTGTGCGGCGTTTACCGACAACCTGGGCGCAGACGGGCGCTTCCTGCCGGCCGATCGGCTCAGGCAGCGTTTCGCCGCGAAACTGGGTGATCGCTCGCCAACCGATCTGGTGGCGTACTGCGGTTCCGGCGTGACGGCGTGCCACAATCTGTTTGCGTTGTGTCTGGCCGGTTATCCGTTGGGTTCGTTGTATGCCGGGTCTTGGAGCGAATGGATCAACGAGCCTGCGCGGGGCATTGCCACCGGCGAATGAGACAAAAGAAAAATCAAAAGATCGTCCGAACGCGGCCCGAGCCTTCGGCAGCTCCTACAGATGTACTCATGCCATGTAGGAGCTGCCGAAGGTTGCGATCTTTTTGTGTCTAAAGCCGCGCACTGCGATACGCCCCCGGCCCGACCCCATACACCTGCTTGAACTGCCGGCTCAGATGGCTCTGGTCGGCAAACCCAAGTTGCATCGCGACTTCCAGCGGCAGACAACCACTTTGCAGCAACGCCCGCGCCCGGGCGATGCGCTGTTGCATCAGCCAGGTGTGCGGCGGCATGCCGGTGGCCCGGCGGAACACCCGGGCGAAATGGAATGGCGAGAGATTGACCGCCGCCGCCAGCGCCTCCAGTGAGGGCGGTTCTGCCAGTTGCGCCTGCAGCAATTCCTTGGCCAGGCTCACGGCCCGGTGTTCCTTGCCGGGTTTGCCGGCATCGGGCACCGCCGCATGCCGCTGCAACAGCGACAGCACCAGTTCGCGCCAGACCGTTTGTTGCTGCAATGCGGTGGCGGGGCTTTCCAGCAGACGGTGGAGTTGGCAGAAGCCGTTCACCAGATCCTGATCGCGATACAGCGTGGCACCGAAGGCCGGCAAGTGGCGGGTCGGCAATTCGAGTTCGGCCAGCAGCGAGGTTATCTGTCCGCTGTCCGGATAAAACGCCCGGTAAAGCCAGCCATCCTCGGTACCTTTATGACCGGTGTGCAATTCATCGGGATTGATCAGCACCAGTGTGCCGCTGCCCGCCAAGTGTTCGGCACCGCGATAGCGATAACGCTGGGCACCGGCCATGATCATGCCGATCACATAGCCGTCATGCACATGGGGCGCGAAACGATGATCGATGTAGCGGGCGGACAATAACTCGACCCCGGCCAGTGGTGCGGTTTGCCAGAAATGAATCGACTCGCCCTGATCGCTGACCATGGCTTTACTCGCGAGCCACGGCGACCAGCCACTCGGGGATGCGCCGTTCCAGGTAATAACCCGGTTGCCTGAGCGTGCCGTCTACGAAACCGACGTGCCCGCCCTTGGCTTGCAGTTCAAGTTGCGTACAGGCGGACAATTCATCGACGTGCGGCAGGCTGTGGGGAAATACGAAGGGGTCGTCGGCCGCCTGAATCATCAGGGTCGGCGTGCGAATTTCGCCGAGGAAGTAGCGGCTCGATGCGCGACGATAGTAATCCTCGGCATCGACAAAGCCGTTCAGCGGTGCGGTAACCCGGCCATCGAAATCCCAGAACGTGCGCATGTTTTCCAGCGAGCCAAGCGCGGCCAATGCGGCCAGGCCATCCTCGCGTCCGTCATGCTGGAACTGCCGCTGTTTGTTCTTGATGTAGGCGAGCATCTCGCGCATGAAATGCGCCTGATAGACCTTTGAGAAACCCTGGTCGATACGGTCGGCGCACTGGTCCAGGCGGAACGGCACCGACACCGCCACGGCGCCCATCAAGTCGCTGTCGCTGCCGGTTTCGCCCAAATGCTTGAGCAGGATATTACCGCCCAGGGAGTACCCCACCGCATACAGTGGCGCGAGAGGCCGTTTGGCCCGCAAGTGCCTGATGGTTTCGGCCAGGTCTTCGCTGGCGCCGGAATGGTAGCTGCGCGGCAACAGGTTGGGTTCGCCCGAACAACCGCGCCAATTCAGCGCAACGCTGGCCCAGCCTCGGTCGCCCAAGGCTTTTTGCATGCCGGCGACATAAGGCGAATTCGAGGAGCCGGTGAGCCCGTGCAGCACGAGCACCAAGGGTGCGTCGGCGCTGTGCGGGCCATGCCAGTCGAGATCGAGAAAATCGCCGTCTTCAAGCCAAAGACGTTCGCGTTCGCGGTCGATGTGCACGGTTTTACGCCACAGAGGCCCCCACAAGGTTTGCAAGTGCGGATTGCCGATGCCAAAGGCGGGGGTAAAGGACGGCGGTGAGGCCGGTGCGGGGTGCGATTGCACAGTCATTCTCGGTGGAAGTGTTCATGAGTCTGCCCGAAGACGCGGCGCGGCAGCGCCGCGACCGCGTCATCATGGCTGTCTAACTTGCCACAATCTTGTCAGGTACGCGACACATGCTATCGGTCGCGCTTTCACTCGGAGCCGGCAGCGGTTGTTGATCTGTCTTCGGCCCCAGGATGACAACGCGCCATTGGTCGGCGTGGTAATGCCGGTTGAGTGCGCTTTTGATTGATACAAGGTTCAGCTTCAAGGCGGCTTGCGTGGCAAAGTCGAGGTCTAGCGGCAGATTGTGGGCGCTGATGGCGTGTAACTGTCTCAGAATCTGCACATTGGTAGCGCTGTTCAACGGCGCGCTACCGGCCAGTTGCTGTTGGCTGTCTTCGAGTTCCTGTTGGGTCGGCCCTTGGGCGAGAAAGTCGGTGAACATCGTCTTGATATGGGTCAGCACGGCATCGGTGTGCTCTGGTCGGGTCTGCAATTTGATAGTCAGCAACCCTTGTGCCTGAAAGGCTGAGAGGTCGGCTTCAACGTGATAGGTCAGACCTCGGCGTTCACGCAGTTCATTGGTCAGTCGGTTGGTGAAAATCCGCATGGCCACCTGTAGCGCGACGTAGTCCGGGCTGTTTCGCAGGACACTTGGCTGGGCAAGGCGCAGGTAAGCCTGGGTCGATGGCCGCTCAATGCGCAGCAGACTTGGAGCGGCTGGGCTTTTAACTGGCTGGATCGCGGTAGTGGCCGGTCCCAGGGGCAAGGCCGCGGATATCTGCGCACCAATATGTTGGGCTTCTTCCTCGGTGAGGTCACCGACCAGTGTGATCTGGGCATTGCCCGCGGAATAAGCCTTGCGATGAAAGTCTTGCGCCTGGGTGCGGGTGATAGAGGCAAGCCCGGCCCGGGTTCCGTAGAAGGACTGAGCATAACCGTGGTCGGGAAACAGCTGGCCGAAATTGGCTTTTTGGGCTTGAGCGGCGTGGGACTGATCTTCAAGGTCCAGAAAGTACTGCAATTGGGATTTCAACTTAGGCAGGGACCCTTGCGGCAACAGCGGTTTGCCGAGTACCTGGGCAAGCAGTTCCAGGGCTGGAGTGCGCCGTGATTCGTCACTCAAGCTACGCAGGGAAATCCAAGTCCGGTCATGGCTGATACCCATATCTATCCTGGCACCCAGATTATCGAACGTCGCCAGTATGGCATTGATGTCTTTGCCAGCCACACCCTCATTCAAAAGGCTAAAGGTCATCGCTGCCAGGCCGGGTTGGTGCGGGGTGTGGGCGCTGCCGGCAGCAAAACTCACCTGGGCATCGAGCATCGGCAGGCCAGGGGTGCGGATGAACAGGATCTTCGTTCCGCTGAGCGTTTTGTAACCCTTGATCGACAGCGCGCGGTGGATCGTCGGAGACTGTGGTTCGTTGAGCGATTGCAGCACTGGTTTCTGGGGCGCCGTGGTTGCAGCGGCAGGGGTCTGTGCACTCAACAGCATGCCGGCCAGGATCAATCCATTGATGAGGCCTTTGAGCTTATCCATTGTTTTTCTCCGGCAGGACTGTCGCGGTACTCAAGCGCTCACGCGTCAGGTACGTCTTTGCGACTTGTTGAATATCCAGGGGAGTGACCTTGTTCAGCTCATCCGTATCCTGATCGGCCAGCCGCCAGTCGAGGCCGATGGTTTCCAGCATCCCCAAGGTGCTGGCCTGCCCTTCCAGATTATCCTGCGCATAAACCGTGTTGGCGATCAGGAGGTTTTTCGCGCGCGCCAGTTCTGTCGGTTCCGGTGCCTTGCTCTTCAGTGATTCGATCACTTGCCACAGACGGGCGAGGGCTTCGTCAGCGTCATTGAGCTTGTCCGGGTTGAGCTGGGTGCTGATGGTCAGTAACGAATCGCCGCGATTGAAGGCGTCGTACTCTGAGTCGGCCGCGGTGAATATCGCCTCGCTCAGTTGCAGTTGCTGTTTGATCCGCGCGCTGTTAGACCCGGCCAGTAACCTATCGAGCAGGCGCAGGGCATGGGCAGTCCGACGATCCGTTGCCGTGGTCAGGCTGGGCGCGTTGAAACTCATGATCAGGCGCGGGGATGCTATCGGTGCATACAGGGTCAGTGACCGTTCTCCGGCAGAAGCCAGCTCGACGGGTGTAGGCGCCACAGGTGTCGCTCGCCGCTCAAGGTGGCCGAAGTGCTGCTGTGCCAGGGCCTTGATCCGTTCAGGTGCAACATCGCCAACGACCACCAGCGTCGCATTGTCCGGCGAATACCAGGCCTGATACCACCGCTGCAATTGCACGGCGTTCATGCGTTGCAGATCGTGCATCCAGCCAATCGTCGGGGTGCGGTAGCCGCTGGCCGGGTGGGCGATGCTGTTCAGTCGTTCGTGAGCCAGCACGGTGATGTCATCGTCAACAAGCATCCGACGCTCTTCCTGAATGACCTTGAGCTCGGGTGTGAAATCCTGTGCATCCAGCTTGGCCGTACTCATCAGGTCGGCCAGTATTTCGAACGCGACGCCAGTGCGGCCGGAAGGCAGGGTCTGGTAAAAAACCGTGAAGTCGGTGCCGGTGAATGCGTTTTGCCTGGCGCCAAGCTTATCCAGTATCGCCTCGAACTCTGCGGCGCAGGCCTTGCTGCTGCCTTTGTAAACCATGTGTTCGAGGGCATGGGACAGGCCCGACTGGCCGGGCGGTTCATAGCTTGAGCCGACCTTGATCCAGAGTTGGGCTGTGACGATGGGGGAGCGATGGTCCTCGCGCACGACAACCTTGAGGCCGTTATCCAGTACGAAGTCTTGTGTTGCAGGGGGTGTCGCCGCGCTGGCCATGAGCGGCAGACAGGCGATAAAGGGCAGCATGAATAGGCTGCGGGAGATGTTCATCCGTGTTCATCCTCAGTGGTTTGCAGGTTATTGCGCAAGCCACTGTGGATGATCCGTAAGGATGTCAGGCGGTAACTATGTAGTGCACTTCACAACCAGGTTGGGGGCAGTCGTCTCGCCGAAACGTCAGGCGCTGCGCTGCCACAACGAGTAATACACGCGTCCGGATTTCTGCTCCCGGTGCAGTCGCCAGTTCTCCGGCAGGCCCAGGGTCGACGGCGCGGACTCGCTTTCGGTGTACACCCAGGCGTCTTCGGCCAGCCATTGGCGCTCTTCGAGCAACTTGCAAACAGCGGGCAGCAGGTTCTGGTTGAACGGCGGGTCGAGGAATACCAGGTCGTAGGCCGTCGCGGTCTGGGTTTCCAGGTAGCGCAGGGCATCGGCGGTCTGGACCTGGCCATTGGTGCACCGCAATGTGCCCAGGTGCTCTTTCAGGCTGGACACCG
Source organism: Pseudomonas sp. GL-R-19 (assembly GCF_019956375.1). Taxonomy (NCBI): domain Bacteria; kingdom Pseudomonadati; phylum Pseudomonadota; class Gammaproteobacteria; order Pseudomonadales; family Pseudomonadaceae; genus Pseudomonas; species Pseudomonas sp. GL-R-19. The sequence goes on from NZ_JAHBDJ010000092.1 coordinate 54,250, forward strand.
CGATACTGCTGGCGTCCAGCGCCTGACCCATGGCCGCGCCACGGGACAGGGCTTCGAGGAACAGCGCGCCACTGCCGGTGAACGGGTCGAGCACCTTGGCGCCCGGCACGTAAGGCGCGAGCCAGTTGAACAGGGTTTCACGCACGCGATCCGGCGTCGGGCGCAGGCCCGGGGCGTCAGGGAAGTTCAGCTTGCGGCTGCGCCATTCGCCGCCGATGATGCGCAGCTGGTTCACGCCGTTGTGGACGTTTTTGGCGGGTTTTTTTGGGCTTGCCATTAATGCTCCGGAACCCCGAGCGGTTGCTCGGAAGGTTTGTCAGTAGGGGCCGGTAACGGCTTTTGCGGCACGGTCGGGCCAACGCTGACGATGACCATTTTGTCCGTGTCCAGGTGTTTGTTCATGGCGGCTTTGACCTGCTCGATGGTCAAGGCCTGGGACTGTTGCATGAAGTCTTCCAGATGACTCAACGGCAGGTTGTAGAAACCGATCGCGCCCAGTTGGCCGACGATATCGGCGTTGCTCGCGGTGGACAGCGGGAAACTGCCGGCCAGCTCGCGCTTGGCGTCGTCGAGCTCTTTTTCAGTCGGGCCGGTTTCAAGGTAGTCGGCCAGTACATCCTGCACCAGTTTCAGGGTGCCTTCGCTCATCTCGGCGCGGGTCTGCAGGTTGATCATGAACGGGCCACGCGCCTGCATCGGCGTGAAGCCCGAATACACGCCGTAAGTCAGGCCACGCTTCTCGCGCACTTCGCTCATCAAGCGGGTGCCGAAGCCGCCGCCACCAAGAATCTGGTTGCCCATGGACAATGCCGCGTAGTCCGGGTCATCACGGTCGATGCCCAGTTGCGCGAGCATCAGGTTGGTCTGCTTGGACGGGAACTCGATATGGCCGACGCTGGCCTTGGGCTCGACCGGTTGCGCGATTTTCGGCAAGGCCGGGCCTCTGGGCAGGGCGCTGGACACCTGGGCGGCAATCGCTTCGGCTTGCGCGCGGGACAGGTCGCCGACCAGCGCGATTACCACGTTACCGGCTGCGTAGGCTTTCTCGTGAAAAGCACGCAGTTGGGCCACGGTGATCGCCGGGACGGTTTTCGCCGTGCCGTCGCTGGCGTGTGCGTACGGGTGATCACCGTACAAGCGGTTCATCAGTTCCAGGCTCGCCAGTTTGCCCGGGTTCTGTTTCTGGTATTCAAAACCGGCGAGCATCTGGTTCTTGATGCGGGCAAACGAGTCGGCGGGGAAAGTCGGTTTGCCGACGACTTCGGCGAACAGCTTCAGGGCCGACTCGCGCTTGTCCTTGTCACTGAGGCTGCGCAGCGACGCGATGGCCATGTCCTTGTAAGCGCCATTGCCGAAATCGGCGCCCAGGCCTTCGAAGCCCTGGGCAATGGCACCGACGTCTTTGCCGGCCACGCCTTCGTTGAGCATGGCGTTGGTCAACACCGCCACACCCGGTGCGTCACCGTCCTGGCTACTGCCGGCGGCGAAGATCAGGCGCATGTCGAACATCGGCAACTCATGGGTTTCGACGAACACCACTTTCGCACCTTCGGCAGTGCTCCAGGTTTGTACGTCCAGCTTGCGGTGGTCCGGCGCCTTACCGTTGAGTTCGGTCAGCGACTGCAGTTTCTGGCTGGCCTTGGCCTTGTCCAGGGCTTCGCTGGCATTGGTTTCGCCAGGGCGCGACAAATAGAACGCGGTGGAGCCGATAACGGCGACGGCGACCAGGCCGATCAGGGCCAGGCGGGAGGGTTTACGCTCACTCATGAGTCGTCTCCAGAGGCAGTACATGGGCGACGCTGAGACGTTCGCGGGTGAAATACAGCTTGGCGGCTTTCTGGATGTCTTGCGGCGTGACGCTTTCCAGATCGGCCAGTTCGGTGTCCATCAGCTTCCATGACAGGCCGACGGTTTCCAGTTGGCCGATGGCGGTGGCCTGGCTGGTGATCGAGTCACGCTCGAAGACCAGGCCGGCGATGACTTGTGCGCGTACGCGTTCCAGCTCTTCAGCGGTTGGCGCCGTGGTTTTAAGCTGGTCGAGCAGCTTCCACAAACCGGCTTGCGCCTGGGCGATGGTCTTGTGTTTCTGTGAGTTTGGCGATGCCGACAGGGTGAAGAGGCTGTCGCCACGGGTGTAGGCGTCGTAACTCGACGAGCCGCCGGACACCAGTTCTTCTCCGCGCTCCAGTTGTGTCGGGATGCGTCCGCTGTAGCCGCCGTCGAGCAGCGCCGACATCAGGCGCAGCGCATTGACCAGGCGTTTGTCGTCGGTGGTGGCGATGCTTGGCACGTTGAAGGCCAGCATCAGGCTAGGCAGTTGGGTCTGCACATGCAGGGTGATCTGGCGCTCGCCCGGCTCGGCCAATTCCAGCGGTTTTTTCGCGGCGGGCACTTCACGCTTGGCGATCGGGCCGAAGTAGCGTTGGGCCAGGGTTTTGACTTCGTCCGGCGTGACATCGCCAACCACCACCAGCGTGGCGTTGTTGGGCACGTACCAGGTTTCGTACCAGTGGCGCAGTTCTTCGACGTTCATCCGTTCAAGGTCGGCCATCCAGCCGATGGTCGGCGTGTGGTAGCCGCTAGCCGGGTAGGCCATGGCCTTGAAGCGCTCGTAGGCCTTGGACATCGGCTTGTCGTCGGTGCGCAGGCGACGCTCTTCCTTGATGACTTCGATTTCCTTGGCGAACTCGTCGGGCGGCAGGCGCAGGCTGGCCATGCGGTCGGCTTCAAGCTCGAAGGCTACGCCCAGGCGATCCCGGGCCAGCACCTGGTAGTACGCGGTGAAGTCGTCGCTGGTGAATGCATTCTCTTCGGCGCCGAGGTCGCGCAGGATCAGCGAGGCTTCGCCGGGGCCAACCTTCTCGCTACCCTTGAACATCATGTGTTCCAGAGCGTGGGACAGGCCGGTATTGCCCGGCGTCTCGTAGCTGGAGCCGACCTTGTACCAGACCTGGGAAACCACCACGGGCGCACGGTGGTCCTCACGCACGACCACCTTCAGGCCATTGTCGAGGGTGAATTCGTGGGTGGGTTGCGGGTCGGCGGCCAAGGCCGAGAGAGGCAGGCAAACTGTGCTGAGCAGCAGGCCTGCGGCGCGGCGGGCAAGAGCATTCATTCGTTTTTAAACCTTTGGGGCTGCCCGCTTGTTCTTAGCGTCAGCGGGCGAGAGGGTGCTAGGATACTGATCCGTTTTAGCGGCGGCCACGCCTATCAGGCCTTTATGCTTGATCAGGTTGTATGGGTTTGCGACGGAAGGTGGATATTTATCAACCGAGTTCCGCTTTTTCGCCGATTTTGCTGCTTTAGTCCTATGAGAAATCGATTGCTTGAGGTGCCGCTGAGCACTTCGACAAAATGTTGCGCGTGAACAAGCTGGGTCAATCGCAGTCTGTTCTGCATCGAATATTTATTTGCCGGGGCGCCATTGGCGCGTCGCTACCGTGAGATAGCCGTCCTCCATGTTTGGTTCCAACGACGACAAGAAGACCCCAGCTGCGGCTGGCGAGAAAAAAAGCCTGTTCGGATGGCTGCGCAAAAAGCCGCAGGAACCCGTCGTCGAACAGCCACAAGCCATTCCTGAACCAGCGCAGACGCCTGTCCCGGTAATAGAAGAAGCGCCTGCACCGGTTGCTCTGCCGATTGCCGAGCCAGTGCTGCAGACGCAGGCCGAAGTCGTCGCCGAACCTGCCCGTGAAATCATCGAGCAACCGCTGACCACCGCCACCGAGCCATGGCTGACATTGCCCGTGGCGGAAGAGCCGGTGGCACTGGTCGAGAATGACCAGGCCCCCCACATGACACCGCCGATTCCGGCCCCGGCTGAGTTTGCGCCGGCCCCGGTTCATGCGCCTGTGGTCGAGCCGGTGGTGGCGCCAGTCGCTGTGGCTGAGCCTGCACCTGCACCGGTTGTAATCGAACCGGCAGCGCCGATTGTTGCAGCACCCGCTCCCGCTCCCGCCCCCGTCGAAACCCCAGTCCAGCCAGTGCGCACCGAAGAAACCAAAGCCGGTTTCTTCGCCCGTCTCAAGCAGGGCCTGTCCAAGACCAGCGCCAGTATCGGCGAAGGCATGGCCAGCCTGTTTCTGGGCAAGAAGGTCATCGATGACGAACTGCTGGAAGACCTCGAAACCCGCTTGCTGACCGCCGACGTCGGTGTCGAAGCCACTTCGGTGATCATCCAGCGCCTGACGCAGAAGGTCGCACGCAAAGAGCTGGCCGACGCCGATGCCCTGTACAAATCCCTGCAGGCTGAGCTGGCGGCCATGCTCAAACCTGTAGAGCAACCGCTGAAAGTCACCTCGCAGAACAAGCCGTTCGTGATTCTGGTCGTTGGCGTCAACGGTGCCGGCAAGACCACCACCATCGGCAAGCTGGCGAAGAAACTGCAGCTGGAAGGCAAGAAAGTCATGCTTGCCGCCGGCGACACCTTCCGCGCCGCGGCGGTGGAGCAGTTGCAGGTCTGGGGCGAGCGCAACAAGATCCCGGTGATCGCGCAGCACACTGGCGCCGACTCGGCTTCGGTGATCTTCGACGCCGTACAGGCCGCCAAGGCTCGTGGCATCGATGTGCTGATCGCCGACACCGCCGGTCGCCTGCACACCAAAGACAACCTGATGGAAGAGCTGAAAAAGGTTCGCCGGGTGATCGGCAAGCTCGACGCCGACGCACCTCACGAAGTGCTGTTGGTGCTTGACGCCGGCACTGGCCAGAACGCCATCAACCAGGCCAAGCAATTCAACCAGACCGTCGAGCTGACTGGCCTGGCGCTGACCAAGCTCGACGGCACCGCCAAGGGCGGGGTGATTTTCGCCCTGGCCAAGCAATTCGGCCTGCCGATCCGCTACATTGGCGTCGGCGAAGGCATCGACGATTTGCGTACCTTTGAAGCAGAACCCTTTGTCCAGGCATTGTTTGCCGAGCGGGAGCGTTCATGATTCGTTTCGAACAGGTCGGTAAGCGCTACCCGAACGGTCACGTCGGCTTGCATGAGCTGAGCTTTCGAGTCCGTCGTGGCGAGTTTCTGTTTGTCACCGGCCATTCCGGCGCCGGTAAATCCACGCTGTTGCGCCTGTTGCTGGCGATGGAGCGCCCGACCAGCGGCAAGTTGCTGCTCGCCGGGCAAGACCTGAGCACCATCAGTAACGCACAGATTCCTTTCTTGCGCCGGCAGATCGGTGTGGTGTTCCAGAATCACCAGTTGCTGTTCGATCGCACGGTGTTCAACAACGTTGCGTTGCCATTGCAGATCCTGGGTCTGTCCAAGGCCGAGATCGCCAAGCGCGTGGACTCGGCGCTGGAGCGCGTGGCGCTGTCGGATAAAACCGATCTGTACCCGGGTGATCTATCCACCGGTCAGCAGCAGCGCGTCGGCATCGCCCGCGCTATCGTCCACCGTCCGGCCTTGCTGCTGGCGGACGAGCCGACCGGCAACCTCGACCCGCGTCTGGCCGCCGAGATCATGGGTGTGTTCGAAGACATCAATCGCCTGGGTACCAGCGTGCTGATCGCCAGTCACGACCTGGCCCTGATCGCCCGCATGCGCCATCGCATGCTGACGCTGCAACGCGGTCGATTGATCGGTGACGGGGAGGCGGCAGTATGAGCGCAACACGTAGCCCCAAGGTTTCCGAGCGCGTGGCCCCGAAGGCCGCCGATCCGCAGCCGCAAAAGAAAAAACGCGACGATGACGACGGGCCGGACTTCGCCACGTTGTTCCGTGCCTGGATCGAAAGCCATCGCGCCAGCCTGGTGGACAGCCTGCGCCGCCTGGGCAAGCAGCCCATCGGCAGTTTTTTCACCTGCATGGTGATGGCGGTGGCCCTGAGTTTGCCCATGGGGCTGTCACTTTTGCTAAGTAATGTCGAGCGTCTGGGCGGTTCCTGGCAGCGCGCGGCGCAGATTTCCCTGTATCTGGACCTTGAGGCCAAGCCGGCGGAAGGTGAATCGCTGCGCGATCAGATCAAGGGCATGCCTGGCGTCGCCGATGCCGAATATGTTGGCCGGGAGCAGGCGCTGGAAGAATTCCAGCAGCAGTCCGGTCTGGGCGAGGCGCTCAAGGAGTTGCCGGAGAACCCGCTGCCGGGCGTGGTACTGGTGACGCCGACCGAAGTCGACAAGCCGGCCCTTGAAGCATTAAGACAAAAACTATCCGAGCTGCCGAAGGTACAACAGGCTCAACTTGATTTAGTCTGGGTCGAGCGTCTGGCAGCCATCCTCAAGCTGGGTGATCGATTTGTCTTCGGTCTGACCGTGCTTCTGGTTTCTGCATTACTTTTGGTGATAGGCAATACCATTCGTCTTCATATTGAAAACCGCCGCACAGAGATAGAAGTGATTAAACTGGTCGGCGGCACTGACAGCTATGTACGCAGGCCCTTTCTGTATATGGGCGCGCTGTATGGCTTCGGTGCGGGGATTCTGTCCTGGGGTGTACTGGCGTTCGGCCTTGATTGGCTGAACGACGCAGTGGTAGGGCTGGCCGGCTTGTACGGCAGTGATTTTGCGCTGGCTGGAGTGCCAGTTGCCGACGGTCTGTCTCTCTTGCTTGGCGCGGTGCTGTTGGGGTATATCGGTGCATGGATTGCAGTCGCACGCCACCTGAGGGAGCTTGCGCCTAAGTAGTATCATTTTGCTCGTATTGACCTTTCAGCGTTTTTGGGTTTTGGGAACTTGTCTTTCGGTTTCCGGTCAATTTTCGCAGTGCTGAACTGCACGAGTTTGTAAGTCGGAGGTTTTTTCGTATGACCAATTCTTTGCAACCTGCATATGCTCTGGTCCCGGGTGCGAACCTGGAGGCCTATGTGCACACCGTCAACAGCATTCCATTGCTGTCGCCGGAGCGGGAGCGTGAACTGGCCGAGAGTCTCTATTATGAGCAGGATTTGGGGGCGGCTCGGCAGATGGTGCTCGCCCACCTGCGTTTTGTCGTACATATCGCCCGTAGCTATTCCGGCTACGGCCTGGCTCAGGCCGACCTGATCCAGGAAGGCAACGTCGGCCTGATGAAGGCCGTGAAGCGCTTCAACCCGGAAATGGGCGTGCGCCTGGTGTCCTTTGCCGTGCACTGGATCAAGGCGGAAATCCACGAATTCATCCTGCGTAACTGGCGTATCGTGAAGGTTGCGACCACCAAGGCCCAGCGCAAGCTGTTCTTCAACCTGCGCAGCCAGAAGAAACGTCTGGCCTGGTTGAATAACGAGGAAGTCCACCGCGTGGCGGAAAGCCTCGGCGTTGAGCCTCGGGAAGTGCGCGAGATGGAAAGTCGCCTGACCGGCCATGACATGGCCTTCGACCCGGCTGCCGAAGCGGACGACGACAGTGCTTTCCAGTCGCCAGCCAATTATCTGGAAGACCACCGGTACGACCCGGCCCGTCAACTGGAAGACGCTGACTGGAGCGACAACTCCAACCACAACCTGCACGAAGCGCTGGAAGTGCTGGACGACCGCAGCCGTGACATCCTCTACCAGCGCTGGCTGGCGGAAGAAAAGGCCACGCTGCACGACCTGGCGCAGAAGTACAACGTGTCGGCGGAGCGTATTCGTCAGCTTGAGAAGAGCGCGATGAACAAACTCAAATTGTCGATCGCTGCTTAATTTGCGAGCAGGCAACGCAAAACGCCCCGATCATTGATCGGGGCGTTTTGTTTTCAGGGTCAAAAGATCGCAGCCTTCGGCAGCTCCTACATAGGATCGCGTCTCCCCTGTAGGAGCTGCCGAAGGCTGCGATCTTTTGATTTTTCAGTTACTGCGCCCAAGGCGCCCGGCGCGAATCGTTCAGCCCCGCCAGATAGCTGTCGCCACCGAGTTGGCTCATCTGTCGCCGAATCCAGCCTGCACGTCGCGCCACGTAAGCGGTCGGATGGCTCGCACTCCACACACGAGGATTGGGCAGTACCGCAGCCAGCAAGCTCGATTGCTGACGGCTGAGGTTCTTGGCGCTCACGCCAAAATGATGTCTGGCCGCCGCTTCGGCGCCAAACACGCCGTCATCCCACTCGACACTGTTGAGGTACACCTCAAGAATCCGCTGCTTGGGCCAGAGCACTTCGATCAGCCCGGTGAACCAGGCTTCCAGGCCTTTGCGCAGCCAGCTGCGGCCGGACCACAAGAACAGGTTTTTCGAGACCTGCTGGCTCAGGGTGCTGGCGCCACGGATCGAACCGCCGCGCTCGTTATGGGCAAACGCCGCCTGAATCGCGTCGATATCGAAGCCCCAGTGCTCCGGAAATTTCTGGTCTTCGCCGGCAATCACCGCGACTTTCAGGTCATCGGAGATCTCGTCCCAGGGTTTCCAGGTCCGTTGCAGGTCGATGGGTTCGCCGTCAAACCAGGATTCGATCTTGCGCTCGACCATCAGCGCTGTTCCCGGTGGTGGTACCACGCGAAAGATCAGCACCAGCAATACGCTGCCACCCATGAACCAGAGCGCGGCCTTGGTGAAATGACGGAAATAGATACGCAGCATAGAGATGGCTTGGCCGAACCCGTTGAGCGGGCCATTATACAGACCCTTGGGATCGAAACTGACTGGAGTTCTGCATGCTGCGTGGCTTTCTGATGCTGGCCGCTTTTTTCGGCTTCACCGGTGTCGGCCTCGGCGCCTTTGCCGCCCATGGCCTGAAGAGTCGCCTGAGTGCCGAGTACATGGCGATTTTCCACACGGGCGTCACCTATCAACTGGTGCACGCCTTGGCGTTGCTGGGTGTCGCATTCCTGGCCACGCAGATTCCCGGCCGCCTGATCAGTTGGGCCGGCGCATCGTTTGCCATCGGTATCCTGCTGTTCTCCGGCAGCCTGTACATCTTGACGCTGACCGGCATCAGCAAGCTCGGCATCATCACCCCGTTCGGTGGCCTGGCCTTCCTGGTGGGTTGGTTTTGCCTCGGACTTGCCGCTTGGCGCCTGAGCTGACCTTGTAGGAGCTGCCGCAGGCTGCGATCTTTTGATCTTAAAAAATCAAAGTCAAAAGATCGCAGCCTGCGGCAGCTCCTACAGGATCGAGTTTCAAGACGAATGGCTTGGGTCGGCCTGACTGATCGGGCTAGAATGCCAGCCCCTAAAAATGATGGCGGCATCCGGCATGCGCATTCAGTTGAACGGCGAATCCTTTGAACTGCCCGACGGTGAAACCGTTGCGGCCCTGCTGACCCGTCTGGACCTGACCGGACGTCGGGTGGCGGTCGAACTCAATCTGGATATCGTCCCGCGCAGTCAGCACGCAGACACCACGTTGAACGACGGCGACAACGTCGAAGTGGTGCACGCCATCGGCGGCGGCTAGCAGCCTCGGCCGAGTAGCCACAGAATTCTGCAAGAACCTCACCCCTACAGAGGATTTCCCATGAGCATCGTTCGTAGCGACAAGCCCTTCGTCCTGGCCGGTCGTACTTACCAGTCGCGTTTGCTGGTCGGTACCGGCAAGTACCGTGACATGGAAGAAACCCGCCAGGCCATCGAAGCCTCGGGTGCCGAGATCGTCACTTTCGCTGTGCGCCGCACCAACCTCGGGCAGATCGAGGGTGAGCCGAACCTGCTCGAAGTGCTGTCGCCGGATCGCTACACCTTCCTGCCAAACACCGCTGGTTGCTACGACGCTATCGAGGCCGTGCGCACTTGCCGCCTGGCCCGTGAGCTGCTCGACGGTCACAACCTGGTGAAGCTGGAAGTGTTGGCCGATCAGAAAACCCTGTTCCCCAACGTGATCGAAACCCTCAAGGCCGCCGAAACGCTGGTCAAGGAAGGCTTCGACGTGATGGTCTACACCAGCGATGACCCGATTATCGCCCGTCAATTGGCGGAAATCGGCTGCATCGCCGTCATGCCGCTCGCTGGTTTGATTGGTTCGGGTCTGGGGATCTGCAATCCGTACAACCTGCAGATCATCCTTGAAGAAGCCAAGATCCCGGTGCTGGTGGATGCTGGTGTCGGTACCGCTTCCGACGCCACTATTGCCATGGAACTGGGGTGTGATGCGGTGCTGATGAACTCGGCCATCGCCCACGCCCAGCAGCCAGTCATGATGGCTGAAGCCATGAAACATGCGATCGTCGCAGGCCGCCTGGCCTACCTCGCCGGCCGCATGCCGAAAAAACTCTATGCCAGCGCCTCTTCGCCGCTGGATGGTCTGATCAAGTAAGAGCCATTGATGACTGAATCGAACGACACGCCTATCCAGACGGAAGAAGGCGACGAGCGCCAACACCGCCGTATCAAGAGTTTCGTGATGCGTGCCGGGCGCATGACCGAAGGCCAGCAAAAGGGCCTGGAGCAGGGTACTCCGCTGTTCGTGCTGCCGCTGGCTGATGCGCCGGTGGACTTCGACCAGGTGTTCGGTCGCTCGGCACCGCGCTCGCTGGAAATCGGTTTCGGCATGGGTCATTCGCTGCTGGAAATGGCCGCGGCCGCGCCGGATCAGGATTTCATCGGCGTCGAGGTTCACCGTCCGGGTGTCGGCGCGCTGCTCAATGGCGTGCTGACGCAAGGCCTGACCAACCTGCGGGTCTACGATTGCGATGCCATCGAAGTGCTCAACCGCTGCGTGGCCGATAACAGCCTCGATCGCCTGATGCTGTTTTTCCCGGACCCGTGGCACAAGAGCCGTCACCACAAGCGTCGTATTGTTCAGGCGTCCTTCGCTGAGCTGGTGCGCAGCAAGTTGAAGGTCGGCGGCATTCTGCACATGGCCACTGACTGGGAACCATACGCCGAATACATGCTGGAAGTAATGAACGTGGCGCCGGGTTATCGCAACCTGGCCGAAGACGGCAAGTGCGTGCCGCGTCCGGCCGAACGGCCGATCACCAAGTTCGAACGCCGTGGCGAACGTCTTGGGCATGGCGTGTGGGATTTGAAGTTCGAAAAGCAATTGTAGGAGCAGCCGGTCGACGCTCGATTGCTCGCGAAAAACTACAAAACAACGCGGGGCTTCAGATGCCCCGCGTTTTCGTTTGCGACCATCGCGAGCAAGCTCGCTCCTACAGTGGTCTTGTGGGTATTTGAGATCAGCGACGATCAGCGACTACGCCAATCAACACCAGCACCACCAGCAACACCGGCGCCAGGCTGTAGTTGTTGAACTGGCTCAAGCCGCGCACGACCCATGGCGTGGCGTAGATCAACGCCGCGCCGCTGCCAATCATGCACAGCAGGGACATCAGCGGCACGCGCAACGCGCCGGCGATGCTGCCCAGGCGCTGCTCGACCCAGCCTTTGAAATCCGCACCGAACAGCACCAACAGGCAACCCACCAGGGCCAGGGCGATTTCCGAGAGGTTGCTGCGGCTCCAGCGGGACACGGTGGCAAGCAGGTCGAGTACCAAATCCATTCGATTTCCTTATGTCAGAAATTTCTGCAGCAAGTCGTTGAGGAAGAGTTGTCCGCGCGTCGTGGCTACCAGACGTGACGGTTCGACCTGCAACAGGCCGCTTTGTTCGGCTTCACAGCGGCCTTCAGCAAGGCTTTCCAGCGTCATGCCGGTACGTTCCGGGTACAGTCGCGATTCGACGCCTTCAGTCAGGCGCAGCGCGTTCATCAGGAACTCGAACGGCATTTCATCATTGGTCAGCGCTTTCTCGCCAGCCTGGAAGCTTTTCGCCGGATTCAGGTAGTCCTTCGGCAGGCGGGTCTTCCAGGTGCGAATGATGCGCCCGTCCGGATGGCTGAGCTTGCCATGGGCGCCCGCGCCAATGCCGATGAAATCGCCAAAACTCCAGTAATTGAGATTGTGGCGTGCCGGGCGATCGGGCAGGGCGTAGGCCGAGACTTCGTATTGCACGTAACCGTGTTCGGCCAGCAACGCTTGCCCCGCCTCCTGGATGTCCCACAGCGTGTCGTCTTCCGGCAGCGTCGGCGGCTGGTTCCAGAACACTGTGTTCGGTTCCAGGGTCAGTTGATACCACGACAGGTGCGTCGGTTTCAGGGCGATGGCTGTGCGCAGGTCCGCCAAGGCATCGTCCAGGGACTGATTCGGCAAGCCATGCATCAAGTCCAGGTTGAAGTTGTCGAACCCGGCCTGCCGTGCCATGCCGGCGGCGCGTACGGCTTCGTCACCGTTGTGAATCCGCCCAAGGGCTTCGAGCTTTTCTTGCTGAAAACTCTGGATGCCGATCGACAGGCGGTTGATGCCCAGTTTCCGGTACGCCACGAATTTGTCTTGCTCGAACGTCCCCGGATTGGCTTCCAGCGTGATTTCGATGTCGCTGGCAAACGGAATGCGCTGTTCGACGCCGTTGAGCAAGCGCCCCAGCGAATCAGCGCTGAACAGGCTTGGCGTGCCGCCACCAAAGAAAATCGAGCTCAGCTCACGGCCATAGACGGCGTGCAGGTCCTGATCGAGATCGGCCAGCAAGGCATCGACGTACTCTTCTTCCGGCAGCACAGGGCTGGCAGTGTGGGAGTTGAAGTCGCAATAAGGGCATTTGCGCACGCACCACGGGATGTGGATATACAGCGCCAGCGGCGGCAGCACAGGCAGGGTTGCCCGAGGCGATTGAGCGTCGCCGCCGAAGATCAGCGGTGACGCGGATGATTCGCGGGTCATTTCAAGCCCAGACGCTGGCGCAGCAGTTCCATTGCACGGGCGCGGTGGCTGATCTGGTTTTTGTCGCCCGGGCTCAGCTCGGCGCTGGAGCACTCGCGCTCCGGCACCCAGAACAGCGGGTCGTAGCCGAAACCGTGTAAACCGCTGGCCTGGGTCAGGATTCGCCCGTGCCACAAACCTTCGCAGAGGATCGGCAACGGATCATCGGCATGACGAACCAGTGCCAGCACGCAGACGAACTGCGCACCGCGTTCGGCTTCAGGCACATCTTTCAACACGTCGAGCAGTTTGGCGTTGTTCGCCGCATCGCCCTTGCCGTCTGCATAACGCGCCGAGTAGATGCCTGGCGCGCCGCCCAGGAAATCCACCGCCAGCCCGGAATCGTCGGCCAGCGCCGGCAGGCCGGAAATGCGCGCGGCATTGCGGGCTTTCAGGATGGCGTTCTCGACGAACGACAGGCCGGTTTCTTCAGGCTCCACACTGCTGAACTCGCCGATCGAGCGCAGATGCACCGACTCGCCGAGCATGGCCTGGAGTTCCTTGAGTTTGCCGGCGTTATGGCTGGCCAATACGAGTTGCGTGAAGTTGATCATTGGCCGGGGAAGAGCTCTTGGTTGAAATTGATGGTGTTGATTTTGTCACCGGTCTGCACCTTGATGTCGAAGGTGCGGGTTTCCTGCTGCGGTACCGGAAATTGGGCGATGTAGTAGATCGCACCTTGTTCAGTGATCTGGCGGAACTTCAGGTCCACACTTTGGCTGGTCAGGTCTTTGACCGTACCGCTGACCTGTGCCATCTGCGGTTTGCCGTCCTTGAGCACCGCAATGTTGATCACACCCTGGTTCTTGCTGCGGGTGAGTTCGGCGGACTTGGCAATGTCCGGGGTCAGGTAGGTGGAGTTGAAGGTGTTGTAGTGCACCGTCACGTCGCCGAAGGTTTCCTTGCGTTCGCCCTTGATGGCGTCGGCGGCCATGGCGGTGACGCTCAGGCAGGCAGTGAGTAGAAACAACGCTAGACGACCCATGATCGTTCTCCTTGAAATAGGGTGGATCAGACTGCGACCTTGTGGTCGGAAAGTCCCGGGCTGCTGACCCGGTAGATGCCGATCTCACCTAACAGATTAGGCCATAGCTTGCTGGCCCACCCGTGCCGATGCTGTTGATCCACGGCAAGTCGATCAATGACCTTCGCCTCACGTTCGCGACACAAGGCTTCAAAGTCCGCGAAGGTGCAGAAGTGAATGTTCGGCGTGTTGTACCAGGTGTACGGCAGGAACTCGGAAACCGGCATCCGGCCCTTGCTCGCCAGGTACCAGCGGCAGCGCCAGTGACCGAAGTTGGGGAAGGTGATGATGCACTGCCGGCCCACGCGCAGCATTTCTTCGAGGATCCTGTCCGGGTAGTGCACCGCTTGCAGCGCCTGGGTCATGACCACGACATCGAAACTGTTGCTGGCAAAGTTGCCCAGGCCCTTGTCCAGGTCCTGTTCGATGACGTTGATGCCCTTGGCCACGCACTCGGCAATGTTGTCGGCGTCGTTTTCCAGGCCATAACCGGTGACTTGCTTGTTATCGCGCAGCCAGGTCAGCAGTTCGCCATCGCCGCACCCGAGGTCAAGCACGCGGCTGCCGGCGGGGATCCATTCCTGGATGATTTCCAGATCAGCTCTCATGGCTTTCTCACAACGTAATGCGGTTCATGTAATTGCCGAAAGCCTGCAGATAGCGCGGGATCGGAATCAGGAAGGCGTCGTGGCCTTGCGGTGCGTCGATCTCGAGGTAGCAGACGTCCTTGCGCGCGGCCATCAGCGCATCCACCAGTTCCCGCGAGCGGGCAGGGGAGAAGCGCCAGTCGGTGGTGAACGACATCACGCAGAACCTGGCCTTGGCGCCTTCAAAGGTTCTCGCCAGGTTATCGCCGAAGTCCGCCGCCGGATCGAAGTAATCGAGCGCTTTGGTCATCAACAGATACGTATTGGCATCGAAGCGCCCGGAGAACTCCTCGCCCTGATAGCGCAGGTAGCTTTCGACCTGGAACTCGACGCTGTGGAAGTCGTAGTTGAGCTTTTCGCTCTTGAGCCCTCGGCCGAATTTCTCGCCCATGGAGTCGTCGGACAGGTAAGTGATGTGCCCGACCATCCGCGCCAGCATCAGGCCGCGCTTGGGGATCACACCGTGTTCCTGAAAAGAACCGCCGTGGAATTCCGGGTCGGTGAGGATCGCCTGACGCGCCACTTCGTTGAACGCGATGTTCTGTGCCGACAGCTTGGGCGCCGAGGCGATGGCCAGGCAATGACGGATGCGGTCAGGGTAGGTGATGCTCCATTGCATCGCCTGCATGCCGCCGAGGCTGCCGCCGATCACGGCCGCGAACTGGGCGATACCGAGGCGATCCGCCAGGCGCGCTTGACTGTGCACCCAATCCTCGACGGTCAACACCGGGAAGTCGGCGCCGAACGGCTTGCCGGTGTCCGGGTTGATGCTGCTCGGGCCGGTGGAACCGTTGCAGCCGCCGAGGTTGTTCAGGCTGACCACGAAGAACTTGCTGGTATCGATCGGCTTGCCGGGGCCGATGCAGCTGTCCCACCAACCGGGTTTGCGGTCGTCGGCGCTGTGGTAGCCAGCGGCGTGGTGGTGACCGGACAGGGCGTGGCAGATCAGCACGGCGTTGCTCGCCATGGCGTTGAGTGTGCCGTAGGTTTCGTAAATCAGGTCATAGGCCGGGAGCGAACGTCCACAGGCCAACGCCAGGGGTTCGCTGAAGTGCGCCACTTGCGGCGTCACCAGACCAACAGAATCGGGGGGAAAGGCAGCTGGCATCGACCCTGCTCTCGTTGAAATGAGGCGTAAGTCTAAAGACCGCTGCCCCTAGCAGCAAGCTAACCCTTGCCCACTGTAGGAGCCGGCTTGCCGGCGAACCAGATGTCACGGTGTGTCAGTCACGCCGCCTTCGCTGGCAAGCCAGCTCCTACAGTAGGTTCAGCGTTCCAGTCCGGGCAAATCCGGCAGTTTTTTCGGCGAACAGATTCGCACCCGCTTCTGCCGGTTCAACTCGCCACTGATCAAACTGACCTGGCTCTTGGACACGCCAAAGGCCTTGGCCAGAAACGCCATCAGATACGCGTTGGCCTTGCCCTCGACCGGCGGCGCGGTCAGGCGGATCTTCAGGCGATCGCCGTGCAGCCCGCAGAAGTCATCGCTACGGGCTGCCGGTTGCAGGTGACACTCCAGAATCAGGTCGTCGCCGTCCCAGCGAAAGTAGCTCACCGGGTCAGATCAACACGCGGAGGATTTCCGGCATCATGGTCATGGCTGCGAGGTTGTTGATCACCAGCATGTCGACCAGTTTGATGGCCAGGAACGCAAAGATCGGCGACAGATCCAGGCCGCCGAGACTCGGCAGGAACTTGCGGAATGGCGCCAGGGCCGGTTCGCAGACGTCGTTCACCAGTTCGGCGCCCGGGTTATGGCTGCCCGGAGCGACCCAGGACAGGATCACGCTGATGATGAGGGCGAAGAAGAAAATCTTCATGAACAGCGCGGTCACGCCGATGATCGACCAGATCAGCAGTGTTAGCGGGTTGCCGGTGGTGCCGTAGGTCAGCAACAGGGTCAGGGCCATCAGCGCCAGTTGCACCAGGATCGCCAGCACCAGCGAGGACATGTCCAGGCCGAACACGCTCGGGATGATCCGGCGCAGTGGCTTGAGCAGTGGCTGAGTGGCCTTGACGATGAACTGGCAGATCGGGTTGTAGAAGTTCGCCCGTACCAGTTGCAGTACGAAGCGCATCAGCACGATCAGCAGATACAGGCTGCCGAGGGTTTGCAGCACGTAGACCGCTGCGGTATTCAATCCAATCATGAAAGGCTCCTTATTGACCCAGTTGTTCGGCCATCTCGGCCGAGCGATGCGCGGCAGCGCCGAGTGCTTTTTCGACCAGGGCTTCGAAGCCATTGGCCTGGAACGACTTGATTGCAGCTTCTGTGGTGCCCGCGGGCGAGGTGACACGGCGGCGCAGCTCGGCCGCGTCGACATCGCTGGAGACGGCCATGTGGGCGGCGCCCAGTGCGGTTTGCAAGGTCAGTTGCGCGGCGATGTCCGCCGGCAGGCCGAGTTTCACGCCGGCGGCGGTCATGGCTTCGATCAGCAGGAAGAAATACGCCGGGCCCGAGCCTGAAACGGCGGTGACGGCGTCCAGTTGCTGCTCTTCATCCAGCCATAAGGCGATGCCGACTGCGGACAGCAGCTCCTGGGCCTGCTGACGCTGTTCGGCGGTCACTTCGGCTGTCGCGAACAGGCCGCTCGCGCCCTGACGCACCAGCGCCGGGGTGTTGGGCATGCAGCGCACGATCGGCTGGGCGCCGAGCCAGTTGTTCATGCTGGCGCAGGTGATGCCCGCGGCAATCGAAACCACCAGTTGATTGGGCTTGAGGCTTGGGCGAAGCGCTTCGCACACGGCTTTCATCGCCTGGGGCTTGACCGCCAGGACGACGACGTCGGCGCCATCAACGGCTTGGGCGTTGTCGGCGAAGGTTTCGATGCCATGCTCGGTACTCACGCGGGCGCGGGTTTCTTCGCCCGGATCGCTGGCGCGAATCTGTGCGGCTTCCAGACCCTTGGCCCGCAGGCCGCCAATCAAACTGGCGGCCATGTTGCCGGCACCGATAAAGGCAATACGTGTCTTGCTCATGTCAGGTCCTTATTCAGAAGTGTGTCAGCCATGTTTACGGCTGGCTGTAGTCGCGGGCGCCAAACAGGGCCGTACCGATGCGGACCCAAGTGGCGCCCTGGGCAATGGCCGACTCGAGGTCGTGGCTCATGCCCATGGATAGTGTGTCGAGTGGCAGGTTCAGGCTGGCTTGCAGGCTTTGCACGGCAGCGAAAGCGGCGTCCTGGGTGGCGCGATCTTCAGTCGGTTCAGGGATAGCCATCAACCCGCGCAACTTCAAGCGCGGGAGGGCGCTGATGGCGTTGGCCAGGGCCGGCAGGTCGGCCGGGGTGCAGCCGGATTTGCTGGCTTCACCGCTGACGTTGACCTGGATGCAGATATTCAGTGGCGGCAGATCGGCAGGACGTTGTTCGGACAGGCGTTGTGCGATTTTCAGGCGATCCACGGAATGCACCCAGTCGAAGTGCTCGGCGATAGCACGAGTCTTGTTCGATTGAATGGGGCCGATGAAGTGCCAGATCAAGGGCAGGTCGGCCAGTTCGAGCTGCTTGCCCAACGCTTCCTGCAGGTAGTTCTCGCCAAAGTCGCGCAGGCCGGCGGCGTAGGCTTCACGTAGGTCTGGCGCGGGTTTGGTCTTGCTCACGGCCAGCAGCTGGACGCTGTTCTCGGCGCGGTTGGCGGCGAGTGTTGCGGCATGGATGCGCGAACTAACTTCGAGAATGTTGTCTGCTATGGTGGACATCAAGAGGCGCCAGCGGTCTGAAGGTTCGCGGCATTCTACTGGAATTGAGGGACGCTATGGATATCACCGAACTGCTGGCATTCAGCGCCAAACAGGGGGCGTCCGACCTGCACTTGTCTGCTGGCCTGCCGCCGATGATCCGGGTGGATGGCGATGTGCGGCGCATCAACCTGCCGGCCCTGGATCACCAGCAGGTGCAGGCGCTGATCCATGCCATCATGAATGACACTCAGCGGGCGGACTTCGAGAAACACCTGGAAACCGATTTTTCCTTTGAGGTGCCCGGTGTGGCGCGCTTTCGGGTCAATGCGTTCAATCAGAACCGTGGCGCGGGCGCTGTGTTTCGTACCATACCGTCGAAAGTGCGGGGCATGGACGAACTGGGCATGGGGGACGTGTTCCACAAAATGACCGACGCGCCCCGTGGCCTGGTGCTGGTGACTGGCCCGACCGGTTCCGGCAAGTCCACCACGCTGGCGGCGATGATCGATTACCTCAATACCCATCGCCATCACCACATCCTCACCATCGAAGACCCTATCGAGTTTGTCCACGAGCCGCGCAAGTGCCTGATCAACCAGCGTGAAGTTCATCGCGATACCCGCAGCTTCGCCACCGCCTTGCGATCGGCACTGCGGGAAGATCCGGATGTGATTCTGGTGGGCGAGATGCGCGATCTGGAGACTATTCGCCTGGCATTGACTGCCGCCGAAACCGGCCATCTGGTGTTCGGCACGCTGCACACCACGTCGGCGGCGAAAACCATCGACCGTGTGGTGGACGTGTTTCCGGGGGACGAGAAGTCGATGGTGCGTTCGATGCTCTCCGAGTCGCTGCTGGCGGTGGTGTCCCAGACCCTGGTGAAGAAGATCGGCGGCGGACGCATCGCGGCCCACGAGATCATGCTGGGGACATCGGCGATCCGGAACCTGATCCGCGAGGACAAGGTGGCGCAGATGTATTCGGCGATTCAGTCGGGAGGGTCGTTGGGGATGCAGACGCTGGATATGAGTTTGAAGGATCTGGTGACCAAGGGGTTGGTCAGTCGTGATCATGCGCGGGAGAAGGCGCGGTCACCGGATGGCTTTTAAAAGCAAAAGATCGTCCGAACGCGGCCCGAGCCTTCGGACGATCTTTTGATCTTGCTTCAATCAGCGCTGAACAACCCGCAACTGATTCGGCTCTTTCGGCAGAACTCGCTTGGCAACCACATAGTGGTTTTCCCAGTACGGTTTATTCAGGGTGTCGATGGACACCGACTTGCCGCGACGTGGCGCGTGGATGAAGCGATCGTTGCCCAGGTAAATGGCGACGTGATTGACCCGACGGCTCTTGATGTTGAAGAAAATCAGGTCGCCGGGTTTCAGGTCATTGCGATCGACTTTTTCCCCATGACCGCTGGCCATGGCATTGGAGGTGCGTGGCAGGTCGAACGTGGCGTCGTTGAACGCGTACTTCACCAGGCCGCTGCAATCGAAGCCTTTGCTTGGGCTGCTGCCGCCCCAGCGATAGGGAGTGCCAAGGACGTTCACGGCGCGGCTCAGCACGTCGCTGCTTTCCTTGGTGCCCATCGGTGGAACCAGGCCGCTTTTGCTGCTGGCCAGGCTTGGAGCATATTTGGCGAATTTTTTGTCTTTGCTCGAAGGAGCAGAGGCATGGGATTTTGGGGTGTAACCATTGACGTTAGGAAGACGTTGCTCACGATTGGTGGCGTGGGCGGCCAGTGGCATCAAAAGGCAAATGGTTAGCCATGTCTTGAAAAATGAACGCATTAGGCAAGGCTCTTAATAGGTCAGCGCGCAACTTTATAACAGCTTTTTTGCCGCTTCCGAGGCCGTTGGTCGATTCAATCTGGAGGGCAATGGTGGCAAAAAAGCGGCAAAATGACGCAATTGTCGGACAGAAGTCCGGTGTTACAAGGCTTTGACGGGGGTGAAGGTAGCATTTGCCATACGTCGGATGCCTGTAAAAAAGTCACAAAGAATTCAAGAATATTTATCTATCGTGTGAATCGAGGTCATTCATGAACCCCTATCAACAGGCTGTCCAGCAGCAAGACACTCACAGCAAAGTGATCGGTTACCTGCTGTGGATTTTCGGTTTTACCGGCGCTCACCGCTTCTATTACGGCAAGCCGGTGACCGGGACGATCTGGTTCTTCACCTTTGGCTTGCTGGGGATCGGTTGGCTGATCGACCTTTTCCTGATCCCGGCGATGGATCGCGAGGCTGACCTGCGGTTTACCGCGGGTCCCATCGAATACAACGTGGCGTGGATCCTGCTGACGTTTCTCGGGGTGTTCGGCGTGCACCGGATGTATCAGGGGAAATGGATCAGTGGGTTGCTGTACCTGGTGACGGGTGGTCTGTTCTTTATTGGCGTGCTGTATGACTTCTGGACGTTGAATGACCAGGTGTCCGTGCGTAATGCGCAGAGTCGTTGATTTCTGCGGCGAGAGAGCAAACCCTCTCGCCGCAGGGTTTTACGTCTGGTGACTGATCCAGCTATCTGCCTGCTTGAGTTACAGCCTATGAGTGGTTACTGAAATGCTTTCAGTAATTGAAGTTGAAGCGTTAAAAATGCCATTGTGCTGAAGCTGTAGAAGATTGAAATGATGAAGTGGTTTGGGGTGGCCCAGTAATTTATGCTGTCGGCGAGAATCGCAAGCGATGCAATTGCAATTATTAATGCTGATATTTTTATCAAGGTTGAATTGGTGTGGCGGGCTTTTTTGTATAAAAATATTTGCATTAGGTGAAATATGAATAACACTAAGCCCGCAATCAGGATTGCACCTATTGGTATTCCGATTGAGTCTCGATCTATGTCGTAAATGCCTGTGCTCAAATTTTTTTCTATGGTAAATATTGCTACGCTGGAAGTGATCGCTAAAAGTAAAGGGTAGATGTAGTTCAGGTGTTTGTAGAGGGGCTTCATGTTGGCTCTTCCTGAATGCAGAAGCTCATAAGTAAAGGCTTTTATACCGCTTTTCATTCTAGCCAATCTGTAATCCCATAGGCCCCCAGCTGAATCCAGGATTTACTGTAAAACCGTCTGAGTTTCCCGTTGTTCCTTTCCTAACGATAGGAGGTAGGGTAAGTCAACTTTTCACGTCTTGCTCCTTGCTTGCACTTTGTATTCATGGTGTTTGTAGTGATGTTTCCTTGCGCTGTTTTTATGCTAGAGGATAGGCGTTGAATCGGCACTCAATAACTTTGTAGGATGTTTCTGTGTGTTGCGAAGCTCCTTTCGCACAGGTGATGATGAGTCAGAAATTTCTGTTCATTGGATAGGTTTATTCGCCATCGCTTGTAGAGATGCTCTTGATGCGGATGTGCTGTTAGGGGAGAGGCAGTGGATGACGGAGGGGGAAGAGGGCTGTATGACTTCTGGACGTTGAATGACCAGGTGTCGCTGCGTAATGCGCAGAGTCGATAAGCGAAGATCAAAAGTTCGCAGCCTGCGGCAGCTCCTACACGGGAATATGCATTTCCCCGTAGGAGTTGCCGCAGGCTGCGAACTTTTGTTTTTAAGCCTGGTGGCTGATCCGCCCATCCACCAGGGTGTAACGCACCACACCCGGCAGGCTGTGGCCAATGAACGGGCAGTTTTCGCCCTTGGACAGCCAGGTTTCACCGGCGACGGTGGAGGCCGCTGGGTCGAACAGTACGATGTCCGCCGCACCACCCACTGCCAGTTTGCCTGCCGGCAGGCGCAAGGCGTCGGCAGGGCCAGCGCTCAGGCGCGCCAGCAACGTCGGCAGGTCCAGCAAGCCATCTTCGACCAGGGTCATCGCCAGCGGCAACAGCAGTTCGACGCTGCTGATGCCCGGCTCGGTTGCGCCGAACGGTGCCAGTTTGGCGTCACGCTCATGGGGTTGGTGATGGCTGGAGATGGCCGAGATCACCCCCGATTTCACCGCTGCGCGCAGGCCTTCGCGGTCGGCGCGGGTGCGTAGCGGCGGCTGGACGTGATACAGGCTGCTGAAGTCGATCAGCGCTTCGTCGGTCAGGATCAGCTGGTACAGGGCGACGTCCGCGGTCACCTTCAGGCCCCGGGCCTGGGCCTGGGCGATCAATTCAACGCCGCGGGCACTGGTGAGCTGGCTGAAGTGCGCGCGCACGCCGGTCTGTTCAACCAGCAGCAGATCCCGGGCCAGGGCGACGGTCTCGGCACTTTCCGGGATGCCCGGCAAGCCCAGGAAGCTGGCGGTCGGACCTTCGTGAGCAAGGCCACCCTCGGCCAGGTCGTGATCCTGGGAGTGGAATATCACCGTCAGGTCGAAGGTCGCTGCGTAGTCGAGTGCCCGGCACAGGGTACGGGTGTTGCGGAAACTCTCAAGGCCGTTGCCGAAGGCCACGCAACCGGCATCGCGCAGTGCCACGAGCTCTGCCAGCTGTTCGCCGTCCAGGCCTTTGCTCAGGGCGCCAATCGGGAAGACTTTGGTGTTGCCGGCCTCACGGGCGCGGTCGAGGATCAGTTCGGCCACTGCCGAGGTGTCCAGCACCGGTTTGGTTTTTGGCGGGCAGCACAGGCTGGTCACGCCGCCAGCCGCCGCCGCGCGGGTTTCGCTGACAATCGAGCCTTTGCGGCTGTAACCTGGCTCGCGCAGGGCAACGTTGAGGTCGACCAGGCCGGGAGCGGCCACCAGGCCTTTGGCGTCGATCGTGTCGACGGCGACAAAGCCGGCTGGCGCTGCGCCAAGGGCGACGACTTTGCAGGCTTCAATGTGGATATCGGTCACTTGATCCAGGCCACTGGCCGGATCGATCACGCGGGCACCGAGAATGCTGAGCTTCACTGGGCGTTCTCCTGCTCGAATTGGCGCTGGGCTGTTTGCCCGCTCATGGCCATGGACAACACGGCCATACGAATTGCGATGCCATAGGTCACCTGGTTGAGGATCACCGAGTGCGGGCCGTCGGCCACCGCCGACTCGATTTCCACGCCACGGTTGATCGGCCCCGGGTGCATCACGATGGCATCGGGCTTGGCGCCGGCCAGGCGCGCGGTGGTCAGGCCGAACAGGCGGTAGAACTCGCCTTCGCTCGGCAGCAGGCCGCCGGTCATGCGTTCACGCTGCAGGCGCAACATGATCACTACGTCGACATCTTTCAGGCCTTCGGTCATGTCGGTGTAGACCTTCACGCCGTATTGCTCGATGCCGATCGGCAGCAGGGTTTTCGGTGCGATCACGCGGATGTCCGGGCAACCGAGGGTTTTCAGCGCCAGCATGTTCGAGCGTGCGACCCGCGAGTGCAGGATGTCGCCGACGATGGCCACCGAAAGGTTTTCGAAGCCGCCCTTGTGCCGACGGATGGTCAGCATGTCGAGCATGCCCTGGGTCGGGTGCGCGTGCCGGCCGTCACCGCCGTTGATGATCGCCACCTGTGGGCAAACATGCTCGGCGATGAAGTGCGCTGCACCTGAATCACCGTGGCGCACGACGAACATGTCGGCGGCCATGGCTTCCAGGTTACGCAGGGTGTCGAGCAGGGTTTCGCCCTTGCTCGCCGACGACGTGGACACGTTGAGGGTGATCACGTCCGCCGAGAGCCGCTGGGCCGCCAGTTCGAAGGTGGTGCGGGTACGGGTCGAGTTCTCGAAGAACACGTTGCACACGGTCTTGCCGCGCAGCAACGGGACTTTCTTCACGGCCCGGGCGCCGACTTCGAGGAAGGAGTCGGCGGTGTCGAGGATTTCCGTCAACAGCTCGCGGCGCAAACCGTCGAGCGAGAGGAAATGGCGCAGCTGGCCCTGATCATTGAGCTGCAGCGGGCGCTTGGTTTCTAGAGGCGTCATCGCGAGGGGGACTCTCAATAGGGCAAATTAAAGGGCGAGGTCTTGCAGTTCGAGCGCGAGCTCCGGGCCAGACAGCTTCACCCGTTCGTGGGCCGCCAGGGACAGGGTCGCGCCCACCACGTTCGGGCGGATTGGCAGCTCGCCGGCGTCCAGATCCAGCAGGCACACCAGCGTCACGCTGGCCGGGCGGCCGTAGTCGAACAGTTCGTTCATGGCGGCGCGGATGGTCCGGCCGCTCATCAGCACGTCGTCGATCAGCACCAGGTGCTGGCCTTCGATCTCGAACGGCAGCGCCGAAGGGCGAACCTGCGGGTGCAGGCCGCTCTGGCTGAAATCGTCGCGGTAGAAGGACACGTCGAGAGTGCCGAGGGGCTCATGGCTGCCCAGTTCCTTGAGCAGGGCCTGGGCCACCCAGACGCCGCCGGTACGGATGCCAATGAAACGCGGGTCGCTGATGCCTCGTTTGGCCAGATAAGCGTCAAGTCGGGTTGCCATCTGGCTGACCAGTTCGGCGGGATTGGGCAGGCTCATGGTTGCTCCTTCTTGGGTTCGAGCCAGCTTGTGCGCAAAATGGCTCGGGTTGTAGCTAATGGAGACGCACAACGGCTCTTCAGGACTCGAACAGTGCGCCATTTTCGTCGAGCCAGCCTTGCAGCAGCAGGGCGGCGGCGATGGCATCGACCGGGTTGTCGCGGTAACTGCCTTTCTGGCCGCCCCGGGCCAGGCGTTCGCCCTTGGCCTCAAAGGTGGTCAGGCGTTCATCGTGGGTATAAAAGGGCAGGTTGAAGCGGCCGTTCAGGCGCCGGGCGAACTTTTCCGCGCGGGCGCACATGTCACTGGGGGTGCCGTCCATATTCAACGGCAGGCCGACCACCACGGCATCGGGTTTCCACTCTTTGATGAGGGCTTCGACCTGGTTCCAGTCAGGAATGCCGTTCTGCGCTTTCAGGGTGCACAGCTCGCGGGCCTGGCCGGTCACCACCTGGCCGACCGCAACGCCGATCTGTTTGGTGCCGTAGTCGAATCCGAGAATCAGCCGCAGGGCCATCAGGCGTGCCCCGCCTGACTGGTCAGCAGGCTGAGGTTGATGCCCAGGTGCTTGGCCGCCGCCTCCAGGCGCAGTTCGCTGCTGGTGTTGAACAGGATGTCGGCGTCAAACGGGCAGGTCAGCCAGGCGTTCTGCGCCAGTTCGGCCTCCAGCTGCCCGGCTTCCCAACCGGCATAGCCGAGGGCAATCAGGCTTTTTGCCGGGCCGACGCCGTCAGCGATGGCGAACAGTATGTCCTGGGTGGTCGACAGGGATAATTCGTCTTCCAGATCAACGGTTGCCTGGAAGCTCAGCCCCTTGGGGTGAAGGACGAAGCCGCGATCTGTCTGCACCGGGCCGCCGATAAAGATCGGCACATGCTGGCAGAGCGCTGGCGGTTCGATATCCGGGCGCAATTGCTCAAGGATATCGGCCAGGCTCAACTCTTGCGGACGGTTGATCACCAGCCCCATGGCGCCATTGGCCGTGTGCTCGACGATGTAGGTCAAGGTGTGCGCAAAGTTCGGGTCGGCCATGTGCGGCATGGCGATCAGGAATTGATGCTTGAGGTAGCTGGGGCTGACGTTTTTCATGAACGCTAGTGTGGCGTTCGAGGGGCGAACTGACAAGCTGGGGATGCACAGGAAATAGCGCAAATCTGTAGGAGCGTGTGGTCAATTACTGGAGAGTCGATCCCCGCGGGCAAACTTCCAGGTGCGGATGATCTCCAGCCGGTCAACATCCGACAGATCCCCGGTAAACGGTGCAAACGGTGCCGCCAGCCGCACGATCCGCTGCGCCGCCTGGTCCAGCAGCGGCTGGCCTGAGGATTCCAGCACCAGCACTTCATACAGCGAACCGTCGCGATTGATCGACACCATCAAGCGCAAGTTGCCGTAGATCTGTTTGCGCCGCGCTTCGTCGGGGTAATTGAGGTTGCCGATGCGCTCGACTTTCTTGCGCCATTCGTCCTTGTACCAGGCGCCCTTGTCGCGCATGGTCGAGGCCGCGCTCAAGCGGTGAATGCGCGGGCGCTTGGCGTACAGCTGTTGCTCGGCGGCCAGTTCCGCTTCCAGGCTGGCGATGTCGCTGGACAGCTGCTCGCTGTCGAACGTCGGTGCCTGGACCTGGGATTTGACCTCAGTCTTGGGCTCCTCGGTCTTGGCGGGGGCTTTTTTCGGTTTCGGTGCCACGGTGGTCACGGCAGCCTTGGGCGGGGCTTCCTGCGTTTCAGGCTTGGCGGCCGGTGGTGGCGTGACCTTTTGCACCTTGTTGTCCTGGAACGGCGCGACCTCGGTGGTCTTGGGAATCGCCTTTTTATCCAGGGTGCCGCTGCCTTGCTGATTCTCCTGGGCGAGGAAGTCGGCTTTTTCAGGCTTCTTTTCGCTTTTGAAGGTGGCGAGGGTGATTTCCAGGGTTTTACTGATCTGCTTGGGTTCGACCACTGCAAACCCGACACCCAACAGCAAGGCAAGGTGGATCAGCGCCGCCAGAAACAGGGTAAAACCGAGGCGATCGGCCGGGCGCACGCCACGGTGGGCGAGTTCGACAGGCAGATCGGACGGGAGGGTCATGACAAGGAAACCAACATCGCGTTTTCACAGGCCGCGCATGATAACGCAATGTTGGTTTGGCTAATCAACGTGCCTTGAGCTTCTGATCGATGGCATCCATCAGCAGGCCGCCGATGTCGGTACCAAACGCATTATCAATCTCGCGAATGCAGGTCGGGCTGGTGACGTTGATCTCGGTCAGGTGCTCGCCGATCACGTCCAGGCCAACGAACAACAGGCCTTTTTCACGCAGGGTCGGGCCGACTTGCGCGGCGATCCAGCGGTCTTTGTCGGTCAGCGGGCGGGCTTCGCCACGGCCGCCGGCGGCGAGGTTGCCACGGGTTTCGCCCAGGGCCGGAATCCGCGCCAGGCAATAATCCACCGGCTCGCCATCGATCATCAGGATGCGCTTGTCGCCATCGACGATGGCCGGCAAGTAGCCCTGGATCATGATTTGCTGCTGGCCATGCAAGGTCAGTGTTTCGAGGATCACCGACAGGTTCGGGTGGCCGGCGGTGTGGCGGAATATCGAAGAACCGCCCATGCCGTCCAGCGGCTTCAGGATCACATCGCCATGGTGGTCGGCGAATTCGCGCAGGACGTCCGGGCGACGGCTGACGATGGTCGGCGGCGTGCATTGCGGGAACAGTGTGGCGAACAGCTTTTCGTTGCAGTCGCGCAGGCTTTGCGGCTTGTTGACCACCAGCACCCCGGCGCGCTCGGCTTGTTCCAGCAGATAAGTGGAGTAGACGAACTCCATGTCGAACGGCGGATCCTTGCGCATCAGGATCACGTCCAGGTCGCTCAGCAGCGCGTCGGTTTCAGCGCCCAGTTCGAACCATTTTTCCGGGTTGGCGAACACCTGCAGCGGACGCATCCGCGCCCGCGCCTGGCCTTCGCCCTGATACAGGTCGCGCTGTTCCATGTAGAACAGCTCCCAGCCACGCTTCTGCGCGGCCAGCAGCATGGCCAGCGAGCTATCCTTTTTATAGGAAATGCTGGCGATAGGGTCCATGACAATCCCGACGCGAACGCTCATTGGGTTTTCCTCGAAATTTTGGGGGCTTGTGCCGATCTGTAGGAGCGAGCCTGCTCGCGATGGATGTCAGAACACCGCGTTCATCCAGCCTGCACGCGTCATCGTTAGCGATCATCGCGAGCAGGCTCGCTCCTACAAAGAGCCGTATAAAAGTGGCGTCAGAGTGGCGCTGAGTGTGTTCCCGGTCAAGGAAAAACCACCTTGCAGGTCGGCCGATAGATTGGTTTTGGAGACTGTGCTAAAAAGACTGCCATGTCGTGCCGGCCCTTGAGCATCAAGGGTTTCGAGCCGCGTTAACCGGCAAACGGACAATTTGTTTCGCAAAGGCGACGGTAGAGCATTTTATGGAACGGTACCCCAGCGCCTTGAAGGTCATGGTGATCGACGATTCGAAGACGATTCGTCGCACCGCCGAAACGTTGCTCAAGAACGTGGGTTGTGAGGTCATCACGGCCATCGACGGCTTCGATGCCCTGGCCAAGATTGCCGACAACCACCCCAGTATCATCTTTGTCGACATCATGATGCCGCGCCTGGATGGCTACCAGACCTGCGCCCTGATCAAGAACAACAGCGCGTTCAAGTCCACGCCGGTGATTATGCTGTCGTCCAAGGACGGGCTGTTCGACAAGGCCAAGGGGCGCATCGTCGGCTCTGACCAGTTTTTGACCAAGCCTTTCAGCAAGGAAGAATTGCTTGATGCGATCCAGGCCCATGTACCTGGTTTTGCCGCCGTTTTGCCGCAGTAGGACACGCACAGTGACGCTCGGCCATCGGGCCCGGTGTCGACAAGAATGGGGAAGACCATGGCACGTATTCTGATCGTCGATGATTCGCCGACCGAAATGTACAAACTGACCGGCATGCTGGAAAAGCACGGTCATGAAGTGTTGAAAGCCGAAAACGGCGCCGACGGTGTGGCCCTGGCCCGCCAGGAAAAGCCCGACGCGGTGCTGATGGACATTGTCATGCCCGGCCTCAACGGCTTCCAGGCGACCCGCCAGCTGACCAAGGACCCGGAAACCGGACACATCCCGGTGATCATCATCACCACCAAGGACCAGGAAACCGACAAGGTCTGGGGCACGCGCCAGGGCGCCAAGGATTACCTGACCAAACCGGTCGATGAAGAGACCCTGATCAAAACCCTGAACAACGTGCTGGCCGGTTGATCATCAGGTCATGAACGAGTCGCTGACGGCTTTTGAACTGCTGCTGCAAATCGACCGGCGCTGTCGATTGCTGGCGGCGGACTTGCCGTCCCAGCCACCCCGGCGGGACAGCTGGAGCGGCATCGGATTTCGCCTGGGCGAGCACTGGTATGTCGCGCCCATGAGCGAAGTCAGCGAAGTCCTGCACGAACCGCGTTTCACTCAGCTACCGGGGGTCAAACCCTGGGTCAAGGGGGTTGCCAACCTGCGCGGGCGTTTGCTGCCGGTCATGGATCTGTGCGGCTTCTTCGGGCATGAGCTTTCGGCGATGCGCGGGCAGCGGCGGGTGTTGGTGGTGGAACATGACGAGGTGTTTGCCGGGTTGTTGGTCGACGAAGTCTTCGGCCTCCAGCACTTTGCCCAGGACAGCCTGGAACCGGTGCCGGCAGAGGAGTTGAAGGGGCCGATGGCGGCGTTTGTCAAAGGCCGGTTTCAGCGCGAGCAGTGCTGGCAGGTGTTCAGCCCGTTTGCGTTGACGCAGTCCCAAAGCTTCATGCATGTGGCGGTGTAACCGGGCAACAGAGAACCCTGTGGGAGCGAGCCTGCTCGCGATTGAACGATAACGCGGTATTCCTGAAACACCGCGGCGCCTGAATCGCGAGCAGGCTCGCTCCCACAAGGGGCTTGGTATGCTTTACAGGGTGTTGGTTAACAGGCGAGGACCGATGATAAAAGCAAAAGCAGGCAAGCCAATGGAAGGGTCGCGCAGCCGGTCGCAGATTATCGTGCTGTTCATCGCGCTGATCGTCTTCATCATGCTGCTGTTCGCCAACTTCGCGTACCTCAACACCCAGGCTACCTACGACAAACAGTACATCGGCCACGCGGGCGAGCTGCGTGTGCTGTCCCAGCGTATCGCCAAGAACGCCACCGAAGCCGCCGCCGGCAAGGCTGCCGCGTTCAAGTTGCTCAGCGATGCGCGCAACGATTTTGCCCTGCGCTGGGGTTACCTGAAGAAAGGCGACCCGGCCACCGGCCTGCCACCGGCCCCTGCTACCGTGCGTCCGGAGATGCGCGCGGTGCAACAGGATTGGGAGCGTCTGCTGAAAAACACTGATGCGATTCTTTCCAGCGAGCAAACCGTACTGTCGCTGCATCAGGTCGCCGCGACCCTGGCCGAAACCGTGCCGCAGTTGCAGGTCGAGTACGAAAAAGTCGTCGAGATCCTGCTGCAACGGGGCGCCCCGGCAGCCCAGGTGGCCATGGCCCAGCGTCAGTCGCTGCTGGCCGAGCGCATCCTCGGCGCGGTGAACACGGTATTGGCCGGCGACGAAAACTCACAGCAGGCCGCCGACGCGTTCGGACGCGACGCGACGCAGTTCGGCAAGGTGCTCAACGGCATGCTCCAGGGCGACCCGGCGCTCAAGGTCAGCCAGGTCGAAGATCGCGACGCCCGTGCGCGTCTCGCGGAAATCTCCGAGCTGTTCGAATTCGTGTCGGGTTCGGTGGACGAGATCCTCGAAACCTCGCCAGAGCTGTTCAAGGTCCGCGAATCGGCCTCGAACATTTTCAGCCTGTCGCAAACCCTGCTCGACGAAGCCTCACACCTGGCCAGCGGGTTCGAAAACATGGTCGGCGGGCGCACCACCGACACCATCGGCGGTTATGTGCTGGGCTTGCTGGCGCTGGCTTCGATCATCCTGATCGGCATGGTGATGGTGCGCGAAACCAATCGTCAGTTGCACGAAACCGCCGAGAAAAACGAGCGTAACCAGAACGCGATCATGCGCTTGCTCGACGAGATCGAAGACCTGGCCGACGGTGACCTCACGGTGACCGCCTCGGTGACCGAAGACTTTACCGGCACCATCGCCGATTCGATCAATTACTCCGTCGACCAACTGCGTGATCTGGTCGCGACCATCAACCTCACCGCTGGTCAGATCGCCGCCGCCGTACAGGAAACCCAGGCCACCGCCATGCACCTGGCCCAGGCTTCGGAACATCAGGCCCAGCAGATTTCCGAGGCCTCCATGGCGATCAACGACATGGCCGAGTCCATCGACCAGGTGTCGGCCAACGCGGCTGAATCTTCGGCGGTTGCCGAACGTTCGGTGGAAATCGCCAACAAGGGCAATGAGGTGGTGCACAACACCATCCACGGCATGGACAACATTCGCGAGCAGATTCAGGACACCGCCAAACGCATCAAGCGCCTGGGTGAGTCGTCCCAGGAAATCGGCGACATTGTCAGCCTGATCGATGACATTGCCGACCAGACCAATATCCTTGCCCTCAACGCGGCCATCCAGGCGTCCATGGCCGGTGACGCCGGCCGCGGTTTCGCCGTGGTCGCCGATGAAGTGCAGCGCCTGGCCGAGCGCTCATCCGCTGCCACCCGGCAGATCGAAACCCTGGTGCGGGCGATCCAGACCGACACCAACGAAGCGGTCATCTCCATGGAGCAGACGACGACCGAAGTGGTACGCGGCGCCCGTCTGGCGCAGGATGCAGGTGTGGCCCTGGAAGAAATCGAAGGCGTGTCCAA
The DNA here is from genome assembly GCF_019956375.1 of Pseudomonas sp. GL-R-19. Lineage (NCBI taxonomy): Bacteria > Pseudomonadati > Pseudomonadota > Gammaproteobacteria > Pseudomonadales > Pseudomonadaceae > Pseudomonas > Pseudomonas sp. GL-R-19. Next base: position 85,321 of record NZ_JAHBDJ010000092.1, read on the forward strand.
GACGCTTGCGGCGCTGATCCAGAGCATTTCCAATGCGGCGCAACAGCAGACGTCGTCGGCCGGTCAGATTTCCCTGACGATGAACGTGATCCAGCAGATCACCTCGCAGACGTCGTCGGGCTCCACTGCTACGGCCGAGAGCATCGGTAACCTGGCGAAAATGGCCAGTCAGTTGCGTCGCTCGGTGTCCGGTTTCACCTTACCGGCAGCCAAGGCGCAGGCTGTGGACAAAGCGTGAATCGCCCGCGGGTAGAACTATGGTGACTGAAGTGGTTATGGGGGATCGGCACGACTATGTGGCCCTCGAATGGGTCAAGGGCGAGATTGCCGAAACGCTGAAACAGGCTCATCACGCGATTGAAAACCTGCTCGATGACCCGCAGGCGACGCAAGCGCTGGATGATTGCCTTTCGTGCATTCATCAGGTCCACGGCAGTTTGCAGATGGTCGAGTTCTACGGCGCGGCGTTGCTCGCCGAAGAAATGGAACAACTGGCCATGGCCTTGCAGGACAACCGTGTCAGCCATCGCGACGAGGCGTTGCACCTGTTGATGCAGGCCCTCGGGCAGCTGCCGATCTACCTCGACCGGGTGCAAGGCGCGCGTCGCGACTTGCCTCTGGTGGTGTTGCCACTGATCAACGACCTGCGCAGTGCCCGCGGCGAAAGCCTGCTGTCGGAAACCAGCCTGTTCAGCCCGCAATTGCCCGAGTTACTGGCGCTGGACGCAGATACGCTGGCGCAGCTGGAGCCGGCCGAATTGCCCAATGTGCTGCGCAAGCTGCGGCAGATGCTGCAAATGGCGCTGGTCGGTTTCCTGCGTGAACAGGACAACGACACCAATCTCGATTACCTGGCCAAGGTCTTCACCCGCCTCGAAGCACTGTGCGCCAATGCACCCCTGAGCCCGTTATGGCAGGTGGCATCGGCGCTGGTCGAAGGCATGCAGGGCGGTGCGATCGCCAACAGCCCGGCTTTGCGCAGCCTGTTCAAGGATGCCGACAAGGAACTCAAGCGCCTGCTCGAACAAGGCATGCCCGGCATCAACCAGCCGGCCCCGCCGGAGCTGCTCAAGAGTTTGCTGTTTTACATTGCAAAGGCCGAACATCCCACCGGGCAGATGCTGACCATGAAAGAACGCTACTCACTGGACGACGCGCTGCCCGACAGCGCGATGGTCGATGAAGAACGCGCGCGGCTGGCCGGTCCCGACCGTGACGCCATGCGCTCGGTGCTGGCAGCGCTGTGCGAAGAGCTGGTGCGGGTCAAGGAACGTCTGGATCTGTTCGTGCGCAGTGACCGCCAGCACACCTCTGACCTCGAGAGCCTGCTGGCACCGCTGCGGCAAATCGCCGACACCCTGGCGGTGCTGGGCTTCGGCCAGCCGCGCAAGGTGATCATCGATCAATTGGCGGTGGTGCTCAGCCTCGCCCAGGGTCAGCGCGAACCCAACGATGCGATCCTCATGGACGTTGCCGGGGCCTTGTTGTACGTCGAAGCGACGCTGGCCGGCATGGTCGGTACCGTGGAACCGGAGAGCCAGGATGACAATCGCCTGCCGACCACCGACCTGACGCAGATCCATCAGATCGTGATCAAGGAGGCCCGCATCTGTTTGCAGCAGGCCAAGGACATGATCGTCGACTACATCGACGCCGATTGGGACCGCCAGTATTTGCAGGCGCTGCCGGCCTTGCTGACCCAGGTGCGCGGCGCGCTGGCGATGATTCCGCTGGGCCGGGCGGCGAGCCTGGTCGAAACCTGCAATCACTTTATCCGCGAGCACCTGATGCTCGAACCGGGTCAACCGGGTTGGCAGGAACTGGACAGCCTGGCCGACGTGATCACCAGCATCGAGTACTACCTCGAGCGCCTCAGCGATGACCCGCAAACGCAAGGTGAAAACCTGCTCGATGTCGCGGAAAAAAGCCTGGCCAGCCTCGGGTTTTTCCCCAGTGAGCAGCATGTGCCAGTGCTTGATGATGCGCTCAACCCGACCGAAGCGCAGGTGATGCAAATGATGCAGGAGCTGGATGATCCGCAGACCGTCCAGACCCTGGCCGATGTGCTTGCCAGCCCGGTTTCGAGCCTGAATCCACCCGCCCTGAACATTCCGGGCAGCCTGCTGCCGCCGCCAGCAGGCGAAGAGCCGGTGGACGAGGAACTGCGTGAGGTGTTCCTCGAAGAAACCGACGAAGTCCTGGAGATCCTGCGCGAGTACTTGCCGGGCTGGTCGGTCAACCCTGAAAACCGCTCGGCCCTGAGTGAGCTGCGCCGTGCCTTCCATACCCTCAAGGGCAGTGGTCGCATGGTGCGCGCTCTGGTGCTGGGCGAACTGGCCTGGGCCGTGGAAAACCTGCTCAATCGCGTACTGGAAGGCAGCGTGGAACCGGGCGCTGCGGTGCAGCAACTGATCGGCGATGTGCTGCAGCTGCTTCCGGAGCTGGTGGCTGAATACGCCGCCAATGCCCAGCGTCAGCGCAACGATGTCGATCAGTTGGCCGCCTCCGCCCATGCCCTGGCCAAGGGCGATGAGCCGGTGTCCGATGAGGATACGCAGGATGTCGCGGCCCTCGACCCGCTGTTGCTGGAGATCTTCCGCAAAGAGGCTGAAACCCACTTGGGCAGCCTCAATCGCTTCCTTGATAAGGCCGCCGAACATGTGCCGTTGCCGGCCAGCGACGAATTGCAGCGCGCCTTGCACACCCTCAAGGGCAGTGCCTCCATGGCCGGTGTGTTGCCGATTGCCGAGCTGGCCGCACCGCTGGATCAACTGGCCCGGGAGTACAAGGCGCATCTGATCGCGCTGGATCTGGATGAAGTCGAATTGCTGCTGGAAGCTGAAGGATTGTTTCGCCTCGGCTTGCGCCAGCTCAAGACTGATCCGCTGGCGGAAATTCCCGGCGCCCGGGATTTGACCGAGCGAGCCAGGGCGCTGCTGGCCGAGCGTCTGGAAAACCTTCTGAACACGCCGAACACCGGGCTGCGGATCAAGCGCGATCCGCAACTGATCAACAACTTCCTCGCCCAGGGCATGGACATCCTGCTGGACGCCGAAAGCCTGTTGCAGCGTTGGCAGCAACACCCCGGCGAACGTCAGGAACTCAGCGCACTGCTGGACGAATTGACCACCCTCGGCGAAGGCGCCCATCTGGCCGACCTGCACCCGGTGGATGAGCTGTGCGAAGCGTTGCTCGACCTGTACGGGGCCGTGGAAGAAAGCAGCCTGGCGGTCAGCGAGCGGTTTTTCCATGAGGCACAGGGTGCCCACGAAGCGCTGATCAACATGCTCGACGAACTGGCTGCCGGTCAGGAAGTCAGCCCGCAGCCACAACGGATCAGGGCCTTGCGCAAACTGCTCGACGAGAGCCTCGACCCGTCGGCCATGGGCCTGATCCGCAGCGATGGCAGCCGTAGCCTGAGCATCCGTGAATTGGGCAGCGCCACTGCGGAGCTTGAGCGCACGCTACCCCCTGTAGGAGCGAGCTCGCTCGCGATGGACTCAAATGCGCCGCACTTATCCAATGACAACGCGTCATCGTTAACGCCCATCGCGAGCGAGCTCGCTCCTACAGGAGAGGGGCGCGAGCTGGATGCGGAAATCGTTGCGATCTTCCTTGAAGAAGCGGTGGATATCCTCGACAGCGCCGGTCAGGCCTTGCAGCGTTGGTTGCGCGACCCGGACAACGCCGCGCCGCTGTCGTCCCTGCAACGGGATTTGCACACCCTCAAGGGCGGCGCACGCATGGCCGAGATCGGGCCGGTCGGCGATCTGGCCCATGAACTGGAAAGCCTTTACCAGGGCTTGGTGGACCGTCGTTATGCCTTCAGTGATTCACTGGCGGTGCTGCTCAAACAGAGCCATGAGCGATTGGCGTTGTACCTTGAACAGTTGCAGCCCAACCAGCCACTGGACGACTCCCGTGAGCTGATCGAAGCCATGCGTGCCTACCGTCAGAGCTACGCGGGCGGCACCGAGACGGCCCGGCAGGCGACCGGCAACGACTCGGCTGCGCATGATCCGCAATTGCTGGAAATATTCCTCGAGGAAGGTTTCGACATCATCGAAAGCTCCGGGGCGGCGCTGGAGCGCTGGCAGGCCCAGCCTTCGAATCGGCAGGAAGTGGAAACCCTGCTGCGCGACCTGCACACCCTCAAGGGCGGCGCGCGCATGGTGGAAATCGCCGCGATTGGTGATCTGGCCCATGAACTGGAGTTCCTCTACGAAGGCCTGTCCACCGGCGAGTTGCAACCGACGGAGCCGTTGTTCGCGCTGTTGCAGCGCAGCCATGACCGCTTGGCGCAGATGCTCGACGCGGCCCGCGCCGGTGAACCGATGCCGCCCGCCGACCGTTTGATCGATGCGATCAGGAACTTCAGCCACCCGGCCGTGCTTGAAGCCCCCGCGCCGATTGCTCCGCCGGCCACGCCCAAGGCGGAGCCGCTGGCGCCGCCGTCCGATGCCGGCACCGACATGGTCAAGGTCTCGGCGGAGCTGCTCGACGATCTGGTCAACCTGGCCGGTGAAACATCGATCTTCCGTGGCCGGATCGAACAGCAGGTCAACGATGCGCACATCGCCCTGAATGAGATGGAGACCACCATCGAGCGCATGCGCGACCAGTTGCGCCGCCTCGATACCGAAACCCAGGGACGGATCCTCAGCCGCCAGCAAGTCGACGCCGAACGCCTGGGGTACGAGGAATTCGACCCGCTGGAAATGGACCGCCATTCGCAGTTGCAGCAGTTGTCCCGGGCGCTGTTCGAATCGGCCTCTGACTTGCTCGACCTCAAGGAAACCCTCGAGCGACGCAATCAGGACACGGAAAACCTGCTGCAACAGCAGGGCCGCATCAACACAGAATTGCAGGAAGGCCTGATGCGCACGCGCATGGTGCCGTTCGAACGCATGCTCCCGCGTTTGCAGCGCATCGTCCGGCAGGTGTCCAGTGAACTGGGCAAGGACGTGGATTTCATCGTCGATAACGCCGAAGGCGAGATGGATCGCAACGTTCTCGAACGCATGGCCGCACCGCTGGAACACATGCTGCGCAACGCCGTCGACCACGGCCTGGAGTCCGTCGAAGCACGGCTGGCGGCGGGGAAACCGGCCAAGGGCAAAATCACCCTCGATCTGCTGCGCGAAGGGGGCGACATCATTTTCGACATCCGCGACGACGGCGCCGGTGTGCCGCTGGACGCGGTGCGGCGCAAGGCGATCAAGCGCGGCCTGCTCGCCCCGGACAGTGTCATCAGTGATCACGACGTGTTGCAGTTCATCCTGCAACCGGGGTTTTCCACCGCCGAAAAAATCACCCAGATCTCCGGGCGCGGCGTCGGCATGGACGTGGTGCACGAAGAGGTGCGGCAACTGGGCGGCACCATGAGCATCGACTCGGTGCCCGGGCAGGGCGTGCATTTCCGCATTCGCCTGCCGTTCACCGTCTCGGTCAACCGGGCGTTGATGGTGCAGTGCGGAGAGGACCAATACGCGATCCCGCTCAATACCATCGATAGCATCGTTCGTGTCCTGCCCAATGAACTCGAAGGGTATTTCCGTTTCGATTCGCCGACCTACGAATACGCCGGACAACGTTACGAGCTGTGCTACCTGGGTGAGTTGCTGAAAACCAGCCCGCGCCCGAAGCTGTTGGGCCAGAGCCTGCCACTTCCGGTGTTGCTGGTGCAGTGCAATGAGCGGCACATCGCGGTGCTGGTGGACGCCATGGCCGGCACTCGCGAAATCGTGGTCAAGAGCCTGGGGCCGCAGTTCGCGGCGGTGCAAGGGGTATCCGGGGCGACGATTCTCGGGGACGGCCGGGTGGTGCTGATTCTGGATTTGCTGGCGCCGATCCGCGCCATGCAGGCCCGTGTGCCCCAGCGTCCGCCAGGACAAGAGGTCGAGGCCGAGCCGCATCGGCCGCTGCTGGTGATGGTGGTCGACGACTCGGTCACCGTGCGCAAGGTCACCAGCCGCTTGCTCGAACGCCACGGCATGAGCGTGCTGACTGCCAAGGATGGAGTCGATGCCATGCTGCTGCTGGAAGAACACGTGCCCGACCTGATGCTGCTGGACATCGAGATGCCGCGCATGGATGGCTTCGAAGTCGCGACCCAGGTGCGCAATGACGAACGTCTGCGACACCTGCCGATCATCATGATCACCTCCCGCACCGGACAGAAACACCGCGACCGCGCCATGGCCATCGGCGTCAACGACTACCTTGGCAAGCCGTACCAGGAATCGGTGCTGCTCGAAAGCATCGCCTTGTGGAGCAAGACCCATGCTTGAGCACCGCACCAGCAACCTCACTGGCCTGCTGCTGCCATTGGCCGACCGCAACCTGATCCTGCCCAACGTCGCCGTAGCCGAGCTGATCGACTACCAGCAGCCGGGGACCTTCGACCTGGACACACCGCCGTGGTACCTGGGCCTGGTGGCGTGGCGCGACCGGCAGATTCCGCTGCTGAGTTTTGAGTCGGCCTGCGGACAGAAAATCGTCATCGGTTTACGCGCGCGGATCGTCATTCTCAACGCCCTCGGCGGGCGCCCCGAGCTGAAGTTCATCGCGCTATTGGTGCAGGGCATTCCGCGCTCCTGCAAGCTCGACAGCCAGTTGAGTTATGTGGATGTGCCGTTGTGCGCGCTGGAGCAGGCGGCGGTGCAGGTGGGTGAGCAGGTGGCCAAGGTGCCGGATCTGTTGGCGCTGGAGGGGTTGTTGGTGGATGCCGGGTTAGTCAACTGATCCCGACTCAGCGGTGAACTGACCGGCCCCTTCGCGGGCAAGCCCGCACCTACAAGGTTTTGTGTGCACCGCCGACCCACTGTAGGAGCGGGCTTGCCCGCGAAGGCGTCAGTTCTGACAACCATTACCCTGAGCGTAACGATCCGCCACTCTGCTTGATTGATACGCTACGACCAACACTCCTAAGGTAGCTCCACGACAGCGAACCCGTGGAGTGGTCATGACAACAACAATATCCCCCGACTCGCGATGGACGCGGCGGCGCAGCGAAAAGCAGCGGCGCCTCGAGCTGGTGCGAGGGCTTGCCGACGGCGTGGTGTTGCCCACCGACAACATCGTCGCGGCGCTGGAGGCCTTGATCCTGCCTGGCGACCGCGTGGTGCTCGAAGGCAATAACCAGAAGCAGGCGGATTTCCTTTCCCGTTCCCTGGCCAAGGCCGATCCCGCAAAGCTGCATGACCTGCACATGATCATGCCCAGCGTCGGGCGCACCGAGCACCTGGATCTGTTCGAGCGCGGCATCGCGCGCAAGCTCGACTTCTCTTTCGCCGGCACTCAAAGCCTGCGCATCAGCCAGTTGCTCGAAGACGGCCTGCTGGAAATCGGCGCGATCCACACCTACATCGAACTTTACGCACGGCTGGTGGTGGACCTGATTCCCAACGTCGTGCTGTCGGCCGGGTTCATGGCCGACCGCGCGGGCAACATCTACACCGGGCCGAGCACCGAAGACACCCCGGCCCTGATCGAGCCGGCGGCCTTCAGCGACGGCATCGTCATCGTTCAGGTCAACCAATTGGTGGACGACGTCAGCGACCTGCCGCGTGTAGACATTCCCGCCTCCTGGGTCGACTTCGTGGTGGTGGCGGACAAGCCGTTCTATATCGAACCGCTGTTCACCCGCGATCCACGGCACATCAAGCCGGTGCACGTGCTAATGGCGATGATGGCGATCCGCGGCATCTACGAAAAACACAATGTGCAGTCCCTCAACCACGGCATCGGTTTCAACACGGCCGCCATCGAACTGATCCTGCCGACCTACGGCGAATCCCTCGGCCTCAAAGGCAAGATTTGCCGCAACTGGACGCTCAACCCGCATCCAACGCTGATCCCGGCGATTGAAAGCGGTTGGGTCGAAAGCGTGCATTGCTTCGGCACTGAGTTGGGGATGGAGAACTATATTGCGGCACGGCCGGACGTGTTCTTTACCGGGCGCGACGGCTCCCTGCGTTCCAATCGGATGTTCAGCCAACTGGCCGGGCAATACGCGGTGGACCTGTTCATCGGCGCGACTTTGCAAGTCGATGGCGACGGTCATTCTTCCACAGTGACGCGCGGACGCCTGGCCGGTTTCGGCGGGGCTCCGAACATGGGCCATGACCCGCGCGGTCGTCGTCACGGTACGCCGGCCTGGCTCGACATGCGCAACACCGATGTGGCCGAGCCCATGCTCGAACGCGGTAAGAAACTCGTGGTGCAGATGGTCGAAACCTTCCAGGAGGGTGGCAAACCGACTTTTGTTGAAACCCTCGATGCGGTCGATGTGGCGAAGAAAAGCGGCATGCCACTGGCGCCGATCATGGTCTATGGCGACGACGTCACCCACCTGCTGACAGAAGAAGGTATCGCCTACCTGTACAAGGCGCGCTCGCTGGAAGAGCGCCAGGCGATGATCGCCGCCGTCGCCGGGGTAACCGCCATCGGCCTGCGCCACAACCCCAAAGACACCGCACGCATGCGTCGCGAAGGCCTGATCGCCTTGCCCGAAGACCTCGGCATCCGCCGCACCGATGCCACTCGCGAATTGCTCGCGGCGAAAAGCGTGGCCGATCTGGTGGAATGGTCCGGTGGCCTCTACAACCCGCCCGCCAAGTTCAGGAGCTGGTAATGCACGCACTTAACCTGCAACCCAAAAGCCTGAGCCTGGCCGAACGGCTGGCGGACCTGGCGGTGGACGCACTGATCGACGAAGCTGATCTGTCGCCGAAACCGGCACTGGTCGACCGTCGCGGCAATGGCGCCCACACCGATTTACACCTGGGGCTGATGCACGCTTCGGCGTTGTCGTTGTGGCCGGCTTTTAAAGAAATGGCTGAAGCAGCCATCGAGTTCGGCGAAGTCGGCTCGCCCCTGCGCGAAGCCGTGGGCCGCATTGGTCGCGAAGGCGAGCAAGCGATGCTCGACACCACCGGCGGCGTGAACACCCATCGCGGGGCGATCTGGGCCTTGGGCCTGTTGGTCACTGCCGCTGCACTGGAACCTCAATCCTGCAGCGCCAATAGCGTGGCGATACGTGCTGCGCGGTTGGCCTTGCTCGACGACCGTTTTGCACCACGTCCGCTCAGTCACGGTGCGCAAGTCGCCCAACGCTATGGCGCTCGCGGTGCTCGTGAAGAAGCGCAACTCGGTTTTCCGGCTGTGACCCAACGTGCTCTGCCACAACTGCTGCGCAGCCGCGCCGCCGGTCATGGCGAACACAACGCCCGGCTCGATGCGCTGCTGGCGATCATGACGAATCTGGCCGACACCTGTGTGCTTTACCGCGCCGGTGAAGAAGGCCTGAACACCATGCAACTGGGTGCCCGGGCGGTGCTCGATGCCGGTGGCAGTGCCAGCCTCGGCGGACGTCGCCGCCTGCATGAGCTGGACCAACAACTCATCGCGTTGAATGCCTCGCCCGGCGGTGCTGCCGACCTGCTCGCAGCCTGCCTGTTCATCGACCGTATCGCGTCTGGCGACGGCCTCATCCAGGGAGTGTTTTGATGGAAACCTTATCTTTTGAATTCCCCGCCGGGCAGCCACCACGCGGCCGCACCCTGGTGGGCTGTGTCGGCTCGGGTGATCTGGAAGTGCTGATCGAACCGGGTCAGGCCGGCAAGCTGACGATCAACGTGCAGACCTCGGTCAATGGCAGCGAGCAACGCTGGCAGCATCTGTTCGCACGGATGTTCGACGGCCAGACGCCACCGGCCATGGATATCGATATCCACGATTTCGGCGCGACGCCCGGTGTGGTGCGCCTGCGTCTGGAACAAGGCTTCGAGGAGATTGGCCATGACTGACAGCGCATCTCTGCTCAACAAGCACAGTTTCGTCGAACTCGGTGCGCGGCAACGGGCCAAGGCGTTGCTCGACGTCGGCACCTTCCGCGAACTGCTCGATCCCTTTCAACGGATCATGTCGCCGTGGCTGTCGCGCCAGGGTGTGGTGCCGCAAGCCGACGACGGCGTGGTGATCGCCAAGGGTAATCTCGATGGTTTGCCGGTGGTGATCGCGGCCATCGAAGGCGCATTCCAGGGCGGCAGCCTCGGTGAAGTCGGCGGAGCAAAAATCGCCGGTGCACTGGAACTGGCCGCCGAAGACAACCGCAACGGCATTCCGACCCGCGCCGTGCTGCTGCTGGAAACCGGCGGCGTGCGCTTGCAGGAAGCCAACCTCGGCCTGGCAGCCATTGCCGACATCCACGCGGCGATTGTCGACTTGCAGCAGCACCAACCCGTGGTCGGTGTGGTGGCGGGCAGCGTCGGCTGCTTTGGCGGCATGTCGATTGCCGCCGGCTTGTGCAGCTACCTGTTGGTGACCCAGGAAGCGCGGCTTGGCCTGAATGGTCCGCAAGTGATCGAGCAAGAAGCCGGACTCGAAGAATACGATTCCCGCGACAGGCCCTTCATCTGGAGCCTGACCGGTGGTGAACAGCGTTTCGCCAGTGGTCTGGTGGATCGTTACGTGGATGACGATGTGGCACAGATTCGCCAACAGGTGGCTGAGTTGCTCCATCAGGGTTTGCCTGCACAGCCGCGCAGCCGGCAGGCCGAGTTGTTCCTGCAACGCCTGGCGCGTCTGGACGCCGAATCGCAAATCGAGCCGTCCGTGGTTCGCGATCTGTACCAAGGAGAACGCCCATGAGTCCGTATTCCCTGCGTGGTTTGAACTGGTTCAACGCCTTGAGTGCCGGGGCGAAAGCAGTCGAGGGCTTGCCGGCTTCGCTGAAGGTCGCGGACGGAGCGCTTGGCGATCAGCCTGTGCGTTTCATCGCGGTGGTGGCTGACCCGGAAAACCGCTTCGTCCGTGCCCGCAACGGCGAAGTGGGTTTGCTCGAAGGCTGGGGCCTGGCCAAGGCTGTGGATGAAGTCATTGCCGCCGATCAGAACAAAGCACACAAACGCGCCCTTTTCGCCATCGTCGACGTGCCGAGCCAGGCTTACGGTCGACGCGAGGAAGCCCTCGGCATTCATCAGGCGCTGGCCGCCGCGGCGGACAGTTATGCCCGTGCCCGTCTCGCTGGTCATGCGGTGATTGGTCTGCTGGTGGGCAAGGCGATGTCCGGGGCATTTCTGGCCCACGGCTATCAGGCCAATCGCTTGATCGCCCTGCGCGATCCGGGGGTGATGGTGCATGCCATGGGCAAGGCGTCGGCGGCGCGGGTGACCTTGCGTAGCGTCGAAGAACTCGAAGCCCTGGCCGCCAGCGTACCGCCGATGGCCTATGACATCGACAGCTATGCCAGCCTCGGGCTGCTGTGGGAAACCTTGTCAGTGGAACAGATCGAGCAGCCGACTGCGGCGGATCTGGCGCGGGTGACTGAGTGCCTGGGTCAGGCGATGGGCGATATCGCTGAAAAGGGTACAGATCTCAGTGGTCGTCTCGGTGCGGCCAACCGTGCGGCATCGAGCAAGGTTCGCCAATTGCTGAGAGCGCAGTGGTGAACACGCTACTGGCCCATGACCTGCTGTGGGGCATGACCCCGCAGCAGTTGCCGACGGATGCGCCTGCGTGGGTAACCGAGTCGATTAGTGCTGGTCAACCGGTGGTGGTCCGTCGCGCCTTGAGCGCGGCGGGGCAGGTGGCGGTGGGCGTGCGCGGGCCGCTGCGCGAACAGCGATTTGCGGCGGTGATGGAAGTCGCTGCCATTACGCGGCAGGTGCGGCCGGAAGAACTCTGCCATGTTCAAGGGCAGCGCGATTTCCCGGCGCTGCGGGCCTTGGAGCAGCTGCGCTCGTACCTCGATGACAGTGGTTGGGTCTGGGGTGTCAGCGGAAGCGCCGGGTTCGAGTTGGCCAGTGGATTTGCCGCTTTGCACACGGGCAGCGATCTCGATCTGATCCTGCGTACGCCACGTCCGATGAGTCGTGTCGGCGCCCAGGCGTTGGCGGCCGTTCTCGACGCCGCCGTGTGCCGCGTGGACCTGCAATTGCAGACACCGTCGGGCGCCGTTGCCTTGCGCGAATGGGCCGGTGCTTCGTCGCGGGTCCTGTTGAAAAGTGCCACTCAGGCCAGCCTGATCACTGATCCGTGGAATCTACAGGAGCAAGCAGCATGAGCAGCTTGCTGGTGTTCCCCGGCCAGGGTGCGCAACAACCCGGAATGCTGGCGCGTTTGCCTCGGGAAACGTTGATCGAGGCGAGCGACCTGCTCGGCGAAGATGTCACGCAGCTGGATTCTGCCGAGGCGTTGCAGTCGACGAGGGCGGTTCAGCTTTGCCTGCTGATTGCTGGAGTCGCCGCTTCACGTCAGCTGGCCATGGCCCCGGACTACGTGGCTGGCTTGTCGATCGGCGCTTATCCGGCAGCGGTGGTGGCTGGTGCCTTGGGTTTCAGCGATGCGTTGCATCTGGTCAGCCTGCGCGGCGAACTGATGCAGCACGCTTATCCACAGGGCTACGGCATGACCGCGATCATCGGTCTGGACCTGGCCACGGTGGAAGGATTGCTGGCCCGGGTGTACTGCGTAGAAATGCCGGTTTATCTGGCCAATATCAACGCCGATAACCAGGTGGTGATTGCCGGTAGCGACGCGGCGATGAAAGCGGTGGCGGAGTTGGCGAAAGGTTACGGAGCAGGCTTGGCCAAGCGTCTGGCAGTGAGCGTGCCGTCCCATTGCCCATTGCTTGAAGCCCCTGCGCAACGGTTGGCCGAAGCCTTCGCCAAGGTGCCGCTGCAAACCCCGAAGATCGGCTACCTGAGCAGCAGTCGTGCGCGTCCGCTGATCAAGCCTGAAGCCTTGCGTGACGACCTGGCCTTCAACATGTGCCGCATCGTTGACTGGCGCGGCACGGTACAAAGCGCCTACGAGCGCGGCGTACGTCTACAGATCGAACTGCCGCCCGGTGCGGTGCTGACCGGGCTGGCGCGCCGGGTGTTCGAGCAGGGCACCGTGATTGCCTTCGATGGTGCACGGCTCGATACCTTGCAGGCGCTGATGCGTGAGGAGGGAAGCCGCCACTCTTAAATCACCCGGCTTAAGGCTTCGAACAACAAAAACAACATTCGAAATGCACTTTGAGGACTACAACAATGATTATTTACGGTGTGGCGCTGTTGGCGATCTGTACGCTGGCAGGGGTGATCATGGGTGACATGCTCGGTGTGTTGCTGGGAGTGAAGTCAAACGTCGGCGGTGTCGGGATCGCGATGATCCTGCTGATCTGCGCGCGGTTGTGGATGCACAAGCGTGGCGGCATGACCAAGGATTGCGAGCTGGGTGTCGGCTTCTGGGGCGCCATGTACATTCCGGTGGTGGTGGCGATGGCGGCGCAACAAAACGTGGTCACGGCGCTGCATGGTGGTCCGGTGGCGGTGTTGGCGGCGATCGGCTCGGTGGTGGTCTGCGGCTGCACCATTGCCCTGATCAGCCGGACCCACAAAGGCGAACCCTTGCCCGATGAACCGGCGGATGTAACGCCGGTTGGCGCACCGGCAGGAGGTCGCTGATATGTGGGAACTCATCGAGAAAGGCCTGGCCACGAACAGCCTGGTCACAGCATTCGCTTTCGTCGGCATCATCATGTGGGTGTCGGTCATTCTTTCCAAACGCCTGACTTTCGGACGCATCCACGGTTCGGCGATTGCTATCGTCATCGGCCTGGTGCTGGCCTGGGTCGGCGGCACATTGACTGGCGGACAAAAAGGCCTGGCGGATTTGACGCTGTTTTCCGGCATCGGGCTGATGGGCGGCGCCATGCTGCGGGACTTCGCCATCGTTGCCACGGCATTCGAGGTGCAGGCCACGGAAGCGAAAAAGGCCGGCTTGATCGGCGTGATCGCGCTGTTGTTGGGCACGGTGCTGCCATTTATTGTCGGCGCGTGCATGGCCTGGGCCTTCGGTTATCGCGATGCGGTGAGCATGACCACCATTGGCGCCGGTGCGGTGACTTACATCGTCGGGCCGGTGACCGGTGCGGCAATCGGTGCGACTTCGGATGTGATGGCGCTGTCGATTGCCACCGGCCTGATCAAGGCGATTCTGGTGATGGTCGGCACGCCAATGGCGGCGCGCTGGATGGGCCTGGATAACCCGCGTTCGGCGATGGTGTTCGGCGGGCTGGCCGGCACCGTGAGCGGCGTGACCGCCGGTTTGGCGGCGACGGATCGGCGCCTGGTGCCTTATGGCGCGCTGACCGCGACCTTCCACACCGGGCTGGGCTGTCTGCTGGGGCCTTCGCTGCTGTTCTTCATTGTTCGCGGGATTGTCGGGTAGCCGCAAATCCTGAGTTGTCTGATCTGACGTCTTCGCCGGCAAGCCGGCTCCTACAAGGACAGCGCAGTTCCTGTAGGAGCGAGCTTGCTCGCGATGGCCGCGACACGGTCTCAAACCTGCCGATTGGCATACATCCGACACTCCGCCAGCAACGCCAGCAGATTCGGATCACGCTCCTTGGCCTTCAGGAACACCACGCCAATGTGCTGCTGCAAGCGGTACTTTTCCTGCAACGGGATCAGCTTCACCCGGTTCTCGTACACCGCCGCAATCCGCCCCGGCAGCAATGCATAACCCACGCCCGAACTGACCATGCTCAGCAGGGTGAAGATGTCGTTGACCTGCATCGCCACCTTCGGCTCGAACCCTGCCTGCTCGAATACCCGCTTGCCGTCCTGATGGGTGGCGAAGCCCTGGGTCAGGGTGATGAAGGTTTCGTCGCGGACTTCGGCCAGGTCGACTTCGGTTCGCTGGGCAAACTTGGAATCGGCGGGGGTGGCGAGGAAGATGTCGTCGGAAAACAGCGGGATCTGCTCGCAATCCGGATCGTTGACGCTGTCGTCCAGCGACACCAGGGCCGCATCGACTTCCATGTTCTTGAGCTTGTAGAGCAGGTCGATATTGGAACCCAGAATCAGGTCGATGTTGAGCTCGCTGCGGCGGATCTTCAAACCCATGATCAGCTGCGGCACGGTCTTCACCGTCAGTGAATACAGCGAGCCCAACTTGAAGCGTTCGGCCGAGAAGCCGGCGGCCTCGCGGGTCAGGCGCACGCTTTCGACGACGTCCTGAATCAGCTTCTGCGCCCGCTCTTCCAGCACATAAGCGCTTTCCAGCGGCGTCAGGCTGCGGCCTTCGTGCTTGAACAACGGGCAGCGCAGGGCGCTTTCCAGGGAATGGATCGCCCGATGCACGCTGACATTGCTGGTCTGCAATTCGGCAGCGGCCCGCGCCAGGTTGCCGGTGCGCATGAAAGCCAGGAACACCTCGAGTTTTTTCAGGGTCAACTCTTCATCGATCAGCATGGGGCGGACTCTTTTTGGTATCGGTCAATTGTGCCCGGTAAACACGGAGCGTTGTAGGAGCTGCCGAAGGCTGCGATCTTTTGATCTTGAAAAATCAAAATCAAGAGATCGCAGCCTTCGGCAGCTCCTACAGGGATCATGACGTACGGAAACATTGCGCTTTTACGCTTGAAGCCTGAGCCTTGCGCGTTGCGGTGATGAAATTCGAGGTGAGCGACGCATGTATCACGGGGAAAGACTGAACGCCTGGACGCATCTGGTCGGGGCAGTGGCGGCGTTTGTCGGCGGGGTGTGGCTGATTGTGCTGGCCAGTCTCGACGGCAGCCCGTGGAAGATTGTCAGCATGGCGATCTACGCCTTTACCTTGCTGGTGCTATACAGCGCATCGACCGTGTACCACAGCGTGCGCGGGCGCAAGAAAGCGATCATGCAGAAGGTCGATCACTTTTCGATCTACCTGTTGATCGCCGGCAGCTACACGCCGTTCTGCCTGGTGACCCTGCGCGGGCCGTGGGGCTGGACGTTGTTCGGGACTGTCTGGGGACTGGCGCTGATCGGCATCCTGCAGGAGATCAAGCCGCGTTCGGAAGCACGCATTCTGTCGATCGTGATTTATGCGGTGATGGGCTGGATCGTGCTGGTGGCGGTCAAGCCGCTGCTCGCGGCGCTGGGTGTCGTCGGGTTTGCGTGGCTGGCATCGGGCGGGGTGCTGTACACCGTCGGGATTATCTTTTTTGCCCTCGATCATCGACTGCGCCATGCCCACGGCATCTGGCATCTGTTCGTGATCGCCGGGAGCCTGCTGCACTTTGTGGCGATTTTCTTTTATGTCCTTTAAGGCTGTACCGGGACCAGGCGATCCAGCTGCTCCCGGGCTCGACGGCTGAACACCTGCAACAGGTCGTTCAAGGTGTGGGGCGGTGGTTCGGCGGCGCGGGTCACTGCGTACAGGGTGATGGGTAGCGGCGGTGCCAGAGGGCGGATGGTTGTGCTGGCGCAAGAGGCGCCAAGGGCGGTGAACGGATCGATCACCGCCAGGCCCGCGCCGGATTCCACCATCGCCCGTGCCAGTGAGTAGGTTTGCACGGCGATGCGTACCCGCGGCGGCGGTTCGACCGCTTCCAGGTAACTGTCGAGTCGCGCGGCCAGCGGATCAGCGCTGGATAAACCGATCAGCGGCGCATCCGCCAGCGCCATCAGCGGCAACGGTTTACCTGCCTCTTCCTGAGGCCAGTAACCACTCGGCGCCAGCGCCACCAGCACGCCGGACGCCAGCGCCTGGGCCTTGAGCCCCGGGTGATCCGGGCGTTGCAGGGTCAGGGCGACATCCACTTCGCGCATCAACAGGTTCTGCACCAGTTCGCGACTGTGGGCGCTGGAGAGTTCGCAAACGATGTCCGGGTAACGCCCGGTCCACTCGTGTATGGCCGGCGGCAGCAATGACAGGGCCAGTGCCGGGGTGGCACCGATGCGCAGGCTGTGGCCGGGTTCACGGCGCAGGCTCTGCGCCAGGCGTCGCACGCCTTGCAGGCTTTCACTGACCTTGTCCACCTCGCGCTCCAGCTCCAGCGCTTCCGGCGTCGCCTGCAACTTGCCGCGTACCCGCAGGAACAACGGGAAGCCCAATTGCTGCTCGGCGTGCTGCAACACCTTGCTCACCGCTGGTTGCGAGACGTGCAGCAATTGCGCGGCAGCGCTGATCGATCCGGTCTGGCGGATGGCCTGGAAAATTTCGATATGGCGAAGGCGCATGGCAAGTCCATAACCTTTGTTTATGGGGTTGCCATCTTTATGCATTGTTCAACGTCTGTCACCTGGCTCTAACCTTGGCCTTGTCTTCACAACGTATTTAGGGACCGACATGGCTCAGCGTGTGTGCATCATCGGTGGCGGCGTGATTGGCCTGGCAACGGCCTATGCGCTGGTGCGCGACGGCTTCGAGGTGACGGTGGTCGAGGCACGGGACTCGCTGGGCAGCGAAACCAGCTTCGCCAACGGCGGCCAGTTGTCCTATCGCTATGTCGCGCCCCTGGCCGACGCCGGTGTGCCTTGGCAAGCCATCGGCTGGATGCTGCGCGGCGATTCACCGCTGAAGCTGCGCCCGCGCTTCGACCCGGCCCAGTGGCGCTGGATGGCGTCGTTCCTCGGCGCCTGCCGCCGCTCGGTCAACCGCGAGAACGCCGCGCACTTGCTGCGCCTGGCGCTGTTCAGCCAGGACACCTTGAAGTCCTGGCGCGAGGACGATGGATTGGCGGGATTCCAGTGGCGGCGCAATGGCAAACTGGTGACTTTCCGCCAGAACAGCAGCTTCGAACATGCGCGTCAGGGCCTGGCCGACCCGCAGCAACAGCAGGTGTTGTCGCCGGCCGAATGCGCGCAGCTGGAACCGGCGCTGACCGATGCGCCCTTTGTCGGGGCGATCTACACCCCGGACGAAGAGGTCGGCGATTGCCACGGTTTCTGCCAGCAACTGGCCGCACGACTGAAGGCGTCCGGCCGTTGCGAGTTTCTCCTCGGGCAAGCGGTGACCGGCATTCGCCACAGCAACGGCAGCGTCAACGCCATCGAACTGGGCGAACACGTGCTGCCGGTCGAGCAACTGGTGATCGCCGCCGGCCACCGCAGCCCGCTGTTGGCGTTGCCGGGGCTGCAACTGCCGCTTTATCCGCTCAAGGGCTACAGCCTGACCGTGCCGATTCGCGCCGGTCACCGGGCGCCGGACGTGAGCATTACCGACTACGACCGCAAGATCGTCTACGCCCGCATCGGCGAGCAATTGCGCGTGGCGGCGATGGTCGACATCGTCGGCTTCGACCCTGCGCTGGACCCCAAACGCCTGGCACTGATCAAGCGCCAGGCCCATGACACCTTTCCAAATGCCGGCGCCTACGACGAAGCCGTCGAGTGGGCCGGCATGCGCCCGGCCACCCCCAGCGGCGTGCCGTTGCTCGGTGCGACGGCGTATCGCAATCTGTGGCTCAACCTCGGCCACGGTGCGCTGGGCTTCACCCTGGCATGCGGCAGCGGGCGCTTGCTCAGCGAGCTGATCGGCGAGCGCGAGCCTTCCATCGACCTGCTCGGTTTCAACCACCGGGCCGCCTGAACACCGACTTCTGAAGAGGACATTGCAATGACCATTACCCGACTGCACAGCAACCCGCGCCTGTCCGGCGCCGTGACCTTTGGCGACCTGGTGTTTCTCTCCGGGCAGGTGCCGGGCGATGCCCTGGATGCCAGCGGCCAGACCCGCGAAGTGCTGGCGAAAATCGATACCTTGCTGGCCGAGGCGGGCAGCGACAAGGATCATCTGCTCAGCGCGACCATTTACCTGAAGAACATCACCACGGATTTCGCCGCGATGAACGAGGTCTGGTCGGCCTGGCTGTCGCCGGGGCAGGCGCCGAGCCGCACCACCGTGCAGGCCGAACTGGCCCGCCCGCAGGTGCTGGTGGAAATCACCGTCATCGCTGCACGCGTCTGATAAACCAACACCCACAACGGAGAATAACAATGCAAAAAATCACGTTGCTCGCTTGTACGCTTGGCCTGTTGCTCGGCAGTCAGGTTCAGGCCAATGAAGCGCCGCTGACCGGCACCCTGAGCAAGATCGCCAGCGCCAACAGCATCACCCTGGGCTATCGCGATGCTTCGGTGCCTTTCTCCTACGTGGGCGATCACACCGGTAAGCCGATGGGTTACTCGGTGGATCTGGCAGGCAAGATCGTCGAGCGCATCCAGCAGCAACTGGCGCTGCCGGACTTGCAGGTGAAGTACAACCTGGTGACCTCGCAGACCCGTATTCCACTGGTGCAGAACGGCACCGTGGACCTGGAGTGCGGCTCCACCGGCGTAACCGCCGAACGGCAGAAGCAGGTGGCGTTCTCCTACGGTTTCATCTACGTCAAAGGCCAGTTGCTGACGGCCAGTGACAGTGGGATCAAGAGCTTCGCCGACCTGCGCGGCAAGAACGTGGTGACCACCGCCGGCACCACCAACGAGCGCTTCCTGAAAAGCTACAACGTCGATCACAAGATCGACATGTTCGTGATCAGCGCCAAGGACCACGGCGAAGCCTTCCAGATGCTGCAGTCAGGCCGGGCGGCGGCGTTCTACATGGACGATGCGCTGCTCTACGGCGAGCGCGCCAAGGCCCATGACCCACACAAGTGGGTGGTGGTCGGGGAGGAGCAATCGCGTGAGATCTACAGTTGCATGGTGCGCAAGGACGACCCGCAGTTCCTGGCGCTGGTCAACGGCGCGTTGGCGGATCTGTACAGCTCGGGCGAGATCAACGGCATCTACAAACGCTGGTTCGAGCAACCGATCCCGCCGAAGGGTTTGAACCTCGAGTTCCCGATGACCAGCGAACTCAAGGCGATCATTGCCAAACCGGTGAGTGATCCGGTGCAGTAAAATGCAAAAGATCGCAGCCTGCGGCAGCCTGTAGGAGCTGCCGCAGGCTGCGATCTTTTTACTTTTTAGAAATCACCCCAAAGCTGCTGGGCCACCGCCAGCGCTACTACCGGCGCGGTTTCGGTACGCAGCACCCGCGGACCGAGGCGGGCAGCATGAAAGCCGCCGGCCTTGGCCTGATCGACTTCGGCATCGGACAAACCACCCTCCGGACCGATCAGGAGTGCCAGGCTTGAAGGCTTGGCATGGCTCACCAGCGGTTCGGCCACTGGATGCAGCACCAGTTTCAACTCGGTTTGCGTTTGCTTCAGCCAGTCGGCCAACAACAGCGGCGGATGAATCACCGGCACTCGCGAGCGCCCGCATTGCTCGCATGCGCTGATCGCCACCTGGCGCCAGTGCAGCAGGCGTTTGTCGGCGCGCTCGTCCTTGAGCCGGACTTCGCAGCGTTCGGTGAAGATCGGGGTGATTTCAGTGACGCCCAGTTCCGTGGCTTTCTGAATTGCCCAGTCCATGCGCTCGCCTCGGGACAGGCCCTGGCCGAGATGGATGTGCAGCGACGATTCGACCTGCCCGGCGAAGCTTTCATCGATCTGCACCACCACGCGCTTTTTGCCGACGTCGACCAGCCTGGCGCGAAACTCCTGGCCCGAACCGTCGAACAACTGCAACGCATCGCCCTCGGCCATGCGCAGCACACGGCTGATGTAATGGGCCTGGGCTTCGGGCAACTCGTGCTCGCCGATGCTCAGGGGGGCGTCGATAAAGAAGCGGGACAGTCTCATGCTGGGTCTCTAAAAATTGGATCGGAATCGCATTTGTGGCGAGGGAGCAAGCTCCCTCGCCACAGGTAACTGCATCGGGTATCAACCCGGATCACGGAACCCCGGATGGAAGTCCTTCGGCACCGCCACGCTGACGCTGTCACGGGTCGCAATGTCGATCCCTTCGCTGGCCACTTCGGCAAGGAAGTCGATCTGCTCCGGGGTGATCACATACGGCGGCAGGAAATACACCACGCTACCCAGTGGACGCAGTAAGGCACCGCGCTCCAGGGCGTGCTGGAACACCTTCAGGCCACGACGTTCCTGCCATGGATAAGCTTCCTTGCTGGCCTTGTCCTTGACCATTTCGATGGCCAGCACCATGCCGGTCTGGCGCACTTCGGACACGTTCGGGTGGTCGACCAGATGCGCCGTCGACGAAGCCATGCGCTGCGCCAGCGCCTTGTTGTTCTCGATGACGTTGTCTTCTTCGAAAATATCCAGGGTCGCCAGGGCCGCCGCGCACGCCAGCGGGTTGCCGGTGTAGCTGTGGGAGTGCAGGAAGGCGCGCAGGGTCGGGTAGTCGTCGTAGAACGCGCTGTAGACTTCGTCGGTGGTCATGCACGCCGCCAGGGGCAAGTAACCGCCGGTCAGGGCTTTGGACAGGCACAGGAAATCCGGGCGGATGCCGGCCTGTTCGCAGGCGAACATCGTCCCGGTGCGGCCGAAGCCAACGGCGATTTCGTCGTGGATCAGGTGCACGCCGTAGCGGTCGCAGGCTTCTCGCAGCAGCTTGAGGTACACCGGGTGGTACATGCGCATGCCACCGGCGCCCTGGATCAGCGGCTCGACAATGACTGCAGCCACGCTGTCATGGTTCTGCGCGAGGGTCTGCTCCATCGCGGCGAACATGTTGCGCGAGTGCTCTTCCCAGCTCATGCCCTCGGGACGCAGGTAGCAATCCGGGCTCGGCACCTTGATGGTGTCCATCAACAGCGCTTTGTAGGTCTCGGTGAACAGCGGCACGTCGCCCACCGACATCGCCGCCATGGTCTCGCCGTGGTAGCTGTTGGTCAGGGTGACGAAGCGCTTCTTGGCAGGCATGCCGCGATTGAGCCAGTAGTGAAAGCTCATTTTCAGCGCGACTTCGATGCAGGACGAACCGTTATCGGCGTAGAAGCACCGGGTCAGGCCTTCCGGCGTCATCTTCACCAGGCGCTCGGACAGTTCGATCACCGGTTGATGGCTGAAGCCGGCAAGGATCACGTGTTCGAGCTGATCGACCTGGTCCTTGATGCGCTGGTTGATCCGCGGGTTGGCGTGGCCGAACACATTGACCCACCAGGAGCTGACCGCATCGAGGTAGCGTTTACCTTCGAA
The DNA here is from genome assembly GCF_019956375.1 of Pseudomonas sp. GL-R-19. Lineage (NCBI taxonomy): Bacteria > Pseudomonadati > Pseudomonadota > Gammaproteobacteria > Pseudomonadales > Pseudomonadaceae > Pseudomonas > Pseudomonas sp. GL-R-19. Next base: position 107,126 of record NZ_JAHBDJ010000092.1, read on the forward strand.
GTCTTCCAGCCACACGCCTTCCCCGCGCTTGATCGGGATCAGCGGCAGTTGTTCGTGATCTTTCATCTGGGTGCAGGGATGCCACAACACGGCGAGATCGCGTTGCATCCACTGATTATTCAGGCCCATTTTCACTCTCCTGGAGGCGGTCCGTGACCAGCGCGGACAAACAATCGCGCAAGCCTATGCAATGCGTGCCACGGGGACAACCCATTGTGTCGAATCAGCTACTTTATCCAGGTCGATAGACGTTGCTGGCGGGTGTTGGAAGGCTGACGTATCCTTCGCGGTTCTTGAGCCGTCTGGCTCGCAAAAACTGCTGTTTTCCTCGTGTGATTCCGGAGTTCGCTGAATGTCTGTCGGTTGGCTGCGCGCCTGTGCGCTGGTGTTGTTGGGGCTGTTCAGCGTGTCTGCGCTGGCCAAGGATAAAACCGCGATCGTGATCGGCGGCGGCCTGTCGGGCCTGACTGCTGCGTTCGAGCTGCAGAACAAGGGTTGGCAGGTCACCCTGCTGGAAGCCAAGTCGAGCCTGGGCGGCCGTTCCGGCATGGCCACCAGCGAGTGGATCGGCAACGACAAGGCCCAACCGGTGCTGAACAAATACGTATCGAACTTCAAGCTGAGCACCACGGCGGCCCCTGAGTTCGTGCGGACCCCAGGCTATCTGATCGATGGTGAGTATTTCTCTGCCGCCGACCTGGCGACCAAGCAGCCGGCCACCGCCGAGGCGCTCAAGCGCTTCGACAAGACTGTGGACGATCTGGCGCGCTCGATCGACGACCCGCAGAACCCGGCCGCCAACAACACTCTGTACGCGCTGGATCAGATCAACGTGTCGAGCTGGCTCGACAAGCAGAACCTGCCGGCCACCGCCCGCCAGCTGATCAACCAACAGATCCGTACCCGCTACGACGAACCTTCGCGCTTGTCGCTGCTGTACTTCGCGCAGCAGAGCCGCGTTTACCGCGGAGTCTCCGATCGTGACCTGCGGGCTTCGCGCCTGGTCGGTGGCAGTCCGGTGCTGGCCCAGGCCCTGGTCAAGCAGCTGAAAACCATCAAGACCAATTCCCGGGTCTCGTCAATCACTCAGGACAAGGACGGCGTGACCGTCAAAGTCGATAGCGTCAGCTATCAGGCTGACTATGTCGTGCTGGCGGTGCCACTGCGCGCCCTGAACAAGATCCAGATGATCCCGGCGCTGGACGCCCAGCACCTGGCGGCGATCAAGGGCACCAACTACGGATGGCGCGACCAGATCATGCTGAAGTTCAAGACGCCGGTGTGGGAATCCAAGGCGCGCATGTCTGGCGAGATCTACAGCAACACCGGCCTGGGCATGTTGTGGATCGAGCCTGCCCTGAAGGGCGGTGCCAATGTGGTGATCAACCTGTCCGGCGACAATGCACGAGTGATGCAGGCGTTCGGCGACAAGCAGATGGTCGATCAGGTGTTGATTCGCCTGCATGCGTTCTATCCACAGGCTCGCGGTTCGTTCACCGGTTATGAAATCCGTCGCTACAGCACCGACCCGTCGACTGGCGGCGCCTACCTGGCCTTCGGCCCGGGCCAGATCAGCAAGTTCTGGCGCCTGTGGGAACGCCCGATTCAGCGCGTAACCTTCGCTGGCGAACACACCGACACCCTGTATCCGGGCACCCTGGAAGGCGCGCTACGCACTGGTCAGCGTGCGGCCAGCCAGGTTGAAGACCTGGCGGCGGGCAAGTCGTTCGAACCGGCGAAAGTGGTCCCGGCCGCCGCGGCGGCGGGCGCTGGTGCGGTGGCGGCGAAGAAAGGCAATTTCTTCAGCAACCTGTTCGGCGGCTCCGATGACGAGAAGAAGCCAGAGCTGGTCAAGGCACCTGAGCCGGTTGCACCGCCAGTGCCTGCTCCGGCGCCAGCCCCGGCAGTCGCACCGGCCCCGGTGGAAGCACTGAAGCCTGCGACCCCGGTAAAAACCGAGCCGGCCAAAAAGGCTCCGGCAAAACCGGCTGCCAAGACTGAGGCGAAAAAAGCCCCGGTCAAGGCACCGGCCAAGAAAACCGAGCCGGTGAAGAAGCCAGCAGCTAAACCTGCGGCGACTCCGGCGATGGATGCCAAGGCGTAGTAAGCCCTGGGACAAAAAGAACGCGGCGTAAATGCCGCGTTTTTTTTGCCTGAAGAAAGCCGGGGTCTAAAATCGAATAAAACATTTGGTACAGGTGTTCTTCGGTTTGTATTCATTTTTTCTAACACTTTCGACTTTAATCTTTCCTTAACTCGCCTGTTTCAGACTCTTGATCGTATTTCTCGATATTTCAAAGCGAAATTTTCGGCTTTAATTCGATAGATAACCCGATAGTCTTGGGCCAGCACTTACAGGGATCTAGGCAATGCAGCTACGTAACTCGACCTCCCGCTACGGCTGGGTCAGCATCATCATGCACTGGGGCGTGGCGCTGGCCGTGTTCGGTTTGTTCGCCCTCGGGCTGTGGATGGTCGGTCTCGGCTATTACGACCCGTGGCGCAAGGACGGGCCGGATCTGCACAAGAGCATTGGTTTGATCTTGCTGGGGGTCATGGTGCTGCGGGTGTTGTGGCGTTTCATCAGCCCGCCACCACCGGCATTGGCCAGTTACAGCCGCATGACGCGCCTGGGTGCCATGTTCGGTCATGCCTTTCTGTATTTCTGTCTGTTCGCCGTGATGGTTGCCGGTTACCTGATTTCCACCGCAGAAGGTGCCGGGATTCCGGTGTTTGACTGGTTTGAAGTGCCTGCCCTGGTTTCGGGACTGCCGGACCAGGCAGATAACGCCGGTGCGATTCACCTCTATCTGGCGTGGGTGCTGGTAATTTTTTCCGGCCTCCATGCGTTGGCAGCATTGAAGCACCACTTTATCGATCGTGATGCGACCCTCAAGCGAATGCTGGGTCGCAAAGCCTGAAGTTCAACCTCGACTCCCAAGGAAAACAAAGCATGTTGAAAAAGACCCTCGCCGCTCTGGCAATCGGTTCCGCTCTGCTGTCCGCCAACGTGATGGCGGCTGACTACGTTGTAGACACAACAGGCCAGCACGCCTTCGTCAACTTCAAGATCAGCCACCTGGGCTACAGCTTCATCACCGGTACCTTCAAGACCATGGACGGCAAGTTCAGCTTCGACGCTGCCAAGCCTGAAGACAGCAAGATCGAGTTCAACGTGAACACTGCCAGCGTCTTCACCAACAACGCCGAACGTGACAAGCACGTCTCCAGCAAAGACTTCCTGAAAGTGGCTGATTTCCCTAAGGCCACGTTCGTGTCCACCAGCGTCAAGGCCACCGGTAAAAACGCCGCTGGCAAAGACACGGCCGACGTGGCCGGCGACCTGACTATTGCTGGCGTAACCAAGCCAGTCGTGATCAAGGCCACTTTCCTGGGTGAAGGCAAGGATCCATGGGGCGGCTACCGTGCAGGCTTCGAGGGCACTACCAGCATCAAGCGTTCCGATTTCGGCAAGATGATGGACCTGGGCCCACAGTCCGACGCGGTTGATCTGTACATTTCGTTTGAAGGTGTTAAAGCGAAGTAATGCTGAGACGGTAGGAGCGAGCCTGCTCGCGAAAAACCTGAGAGCGCCGCAGAGCATCAAGCTTGCAGCGTTATCGTTGACGACCATCGCGAGCAGGCTCGCTCCTACAGGATTTCATCAGCCATAAAAAAATGCCCCTGATCTCGCGATCAGGGGCATTTTTTATTGCAGCGATAACTCAGCGATTGCGGGTCAGCAGCGCTGGTTTCTCACCACGAGGACGGCTCGGCAGTTGATCCAGTTGCTCAGGTGTCGGGAAGCGGTCGGCCTTCGATTCCTTGTGCATGATCTTCGGCGCCGGGCCACGCGGGTTCTGCACGGCCGGCTCGGATAGCGGCTGGTCGTCACGGGCCGGGCGGCGGTTGCGCGAGTCTTCGCGGCGGGCCTGGCCGTCGCGCGGTGCGCCACTGCGAGGGCCGCTACGCTTGGCCGGTGGGGTGCCGGTGCTGGCGCCATCGCTGTTGCGCGGACCGCTCTGGCGACCTTGTGGTTTGCCGGAGCGTGGAGCGCCCGAACTGGCGGCGGTGCCTTGTGCCGGAGCACCCGGACGGCGCCCACGGCCTTGGGCCGGTTTCTGCTGCGGCACGTAGTCGACGCGGTTACCGAAGTTATCGATATCGTCGTCCAGGAACTCGTCCGGGGCACGGTCAGCGGCGACGCGTGGTGCTTGGCTCGGCTGACGCTGTTCACGGGCCGGAGTACCTTCGCGGGGCTTTTGCTGACGGGCAGGGCGCTCGCCGCGTTCGCCGGCCGGTTTTTCCTTGCCCTTGTCCTTGCCTTTGTCCTTGCGACCGCCGCCGCCACCGCTGCCGTTCGGACCGTCGCCGCGTGGGCCACGTGGATTGCGCGGGTTACGCATGTCCGGACGCTCGCGCACTTCTGGTTTCTCGGCTTCCACGGCGCTGGCATCGAAGCCCATCAGGTCGCCGTCGGCGATTTTCTGACGGGTCATGCGTTCGATGCTTTTCAGCAGTTTTTCTTCGTCCGGGGCTACCAGCGAAATCGCCTCGCCCGAACGACCGGCGCGGCCAGTACGGCCGATACGGTGCACGTAGTCTTCATCCACATTTGGCAACTCGAAGTTGACCACGTGGGGCAACTGGTCGATGTCCAGGCCGCGGGCGGCGATGTCGGTGGCGACCAGGATGCGCACTTCGCCGGCCTTGAAGTCGGCCAGGGCTTTGGTGCGGGCGTTCTGGCTCTTGTTGCCGTGGATCGCGACGGCGCTCAGGCCGTGTTTGTCCAGGTACTCGGCCAGGCGGTTGGCGCCGTGCTTGGTGCGGGTGAACACCAGCACCTGTTCCCAGGCGCCGGCGGTGATCAGGTGCGCCAGCAGCGAACGCTTGTGGCTGGCGGCCAGGCGGAACACACGCTGTTCGATACGCTCGACCGTGGTGTTCGGCGGCGTGACTTCGATGCGCTCCGGGTTGTGCAGGAGCTTGCCGGCGAGGTCGGTGATGTCCTTGGAGAAGGTCGCCGAGAACAGCAGGTTCTGGCGCTTGGCTGGCAGACGTGCCAGCACTTTCTTCACGTCATGGACGAAACCCATGTCGAGCATGCGGTCGGCTTCGTCCAGCACGAGGATTTCCACGTGGGACAGGTCGACGCTGCCTTGGCCGGCCAGGTCGAGCAGGCGGCCAGGGCAGGCCACCAGCACATCCACGCCACGGGCCATGGCCTGAACCTGCGGGTTCATGCCGACACCGCCGAAGATGCAGGCGCTGACGAACTTCAGGTCACGGGCATAGACCTTGAAGCTTTCATGCACTTGTGCGGCGAGTTCGCGAGTCGGGGTCAGGACCAGTACGCGCGGCTGGCGCGGGCCGTGACGCTGGGATTTGTCCGGGTGACCGTTGGGGAACAACCGCTCCAGGATCGGAAGGGCGAAACCGCCGGTTTTACCAGTACCTGTCTGTGCCGCGACCATCAGGTCGCGACCTTGCAACACGGCGGGAATGGCCCGCTGTTGCACCGGAGTAGGCTCGGTATAGCCCGCTGCCTCGATGGCGCGGACTAAAGCCTCGGAGAGACCGAGGGAAGCAAAGGACATGAGTAATCCTGTTTTAAGTTAGGGCTTGGCCCAATGGGAGTCTTGCCTGGCGCGAATGGCGTTTAAGAGGACGCAATCCCGTCCGGTCCTGCTGGGTCTCGAAGGCTCGTCTGCAAACGCTCGCGCGGGCTGCAAAGCTGCGCAGTAGCGGGGTTGAGATGCCTTTAACGATTCCGGGCGTCCGGGCGTGAGCCTGGCGGGAAGGCCGGAGTATAACAGAGCTATCACTGCGCGCTGCTTTCCTGCTGCTCAACGGTTTTTTCCGTGGTAGCCGTGGCCTTTTCAGCTTTCACGCTGGCCGCCGGTTGCGCGCCATAGCGGGCGCTCAGTTCAGCGTAGGCAGGTTCGCGCTTGAAGCGTTTGAGTTCGGCGCCGAAACGCTGCACCAGCAGATCCATGCCCGCATTGCGCCGCACCGCGAGAAACTGGCTTTGCTGGCTGATGACCGTGGGGTTTTCGGTGATCTTGCCGCGGATGCCCAGTTCATCGAGCAAATGCTGGCCGACCCGGCGGTCGGTAATCAGCAGGTCAATGCGCCCGCGCACCAGTTTGCCGAAGTTGGCTTCATGGGTGGGAGCCGGCTCGCGGGTGAACAGCGTCGAATCGCTGAAGTCCTTGCTGTACAGGTACCCCGGCGAAGTGCCGATGGTCAGGCCGCGCAAGTCATCGAGGGTGCGAAACGGATGGGGCCGGTCATTGGCGTAGAACATCACGAACTGGACTTCAGACAGTGGTTCGCTGGGGTAGAGCAGGGTCGCATCGCGTTCGTCGCTGTGAAAGATGTCCAGCGCGCCGTCGGCCTGCCCGGTTTCAAGCATCGACAGGCAGCGTTTCCATGGCAGGAACTGCCATTCCACTTCGATGCCCAGGCGCTTGAAGACAATGGCGGTGGTTTCGTAGTCCAGACCTAGCGATTTGCCGTTGACTTCATACACATAAGGCGCCCACGGCTCCGTGACAATGCGCAGCTTCTCGCCCCGAGCGGCGAAGCTCAGGCAAGCGAAGACAAGCATGGCGATTAATTGCGTGATCAAAGGCATGGGTTTGAGATTACGACGAGAAACCGGAAAGAGCCAGAAACTGACCGCAGATGCTCTAACTCCGTGGATTGCTGCACATTAATAGTGCGCTGAAAGCAAAAGATCGCAGCCTGCGGCAGCTACTACAGGGAATACACATTCCGGGGATAGGAGCTGCCGCAGGCTGCGATCTTTTGATCTTGCTTGTAGCTTTCAACTTGCAGCTTGTAGCTGCCTCAACGCGGCAATTTCAGGTTTCTCCACACCGCCAGGCTCGCTTCAGCCTGGTTCAGTGTGTAGAAGTGCAGCCCTGGAGCGCCGCCCTGCAGCAATTGTTCGCACATTTCGGTGATGACCTGTTCACCAAAGCGCTGAATGCTCTGGGTGTCGTCGCCGTAGGCTTCCAGTTGCTTGCGGATCCAGCGCGGGATTTCCGCACCGCAGGCATCGGAGAAGCGCGCCAGCTTGCTGTAGTTGGTGATCGGCATGATGCCCGGCACGATCGGGATGTTCACACCCAGCGCCCGCACACGTTCCACGAAGTAGAAGTAGCAGTCGGCGTTGAAGAAGTACTGGGTGATCGCACTGTCGGCGCCAGCGTTGGCCTTGCGCACGAAGTTGGCAACATCGTCTTCGAAATTGCGCGCTTGCGGATGCATTTCCGGGTAAGCGGCGACTTCGATGTGGAAGTGATCACCGGTTTCTTCACGAATGAATTCAACCAGGTCGTTGGCGTGGCGCAATTCACCGCTGGCCATGCCCATGCCCGAAGGCAGGTCACCGCGCAGAGCGACGATACGCTTGATGCCGGCGGCCTTGTACTCGGCCAGCAGGCCGCGCAGGTCAGCTTTGCTATCGCCCACGCAGGACAGATGCGGAGCGGCAGGGATTTTGACTTCGCTTTCGAGCTGCAACACGGTGTTCAGCGTGCGATCACGGGTCGAACCGCCGGCGCCATAGGTGCAGGAGAAGAAATCGGGGTTGTAGGTGGCCAACTGGCGAGCAGTGGCGAGCAGCTTTTCTTGCCCGGCATCGGTCTTCGTAGGGAAGAACTCGAAGCTGTAGCGACGATCTTGGGACATGGGAATACCCTTGAAAACGCGTAAGGCGGACGCTGGCCCCTGTAGGAGCGAGCTTGCTCGCGAAAAACGTCAGGGCAACGCGTTTAGCCAGATAGCGCGCGTTTTCGTTAACGTCCATCGCGAGCAAGCTCGCTCCTACACAGGAAGATCCGGCCGATCAGTAGCGGTAAGCGTGCGGCTTGAACGGGCCTTCGACGGTCACGCCGATGTAGTCGGCCTGGGTCTTGGTCAGTTGAGTCACGACGCCGCCGAAGCCACGGACCATTTCCAGGGCCACTTCTTCGTCGAGTTTCTTGGGCAGTACTTCAACGGTCAGGCGCTCGGCCTGCTGGGCGGGCGACAGGTCGGCGTACTTCTGGCCGAACAGGAAGATCTGCGCCAGAACCTGGTTGGCGAACGAGCCGTCCATGATGCGGCTCGGGTGGCCGGTTGCGTTGCCCAGGTTAACCAGACGGCCTTCGGCCAGCAGGATCAGGTAGTCGTCGTTCTGCGGATCGAAATCGCCAGCGCCGGTACGGTGGATCTTGTGAACCTGCGGCTTCACTTCTTCCCATGCCCAGTTCTTGCGCATGAAAGCGGTGTCGATTTCGTTGTCGAAGTGACCGATGTTGCAGACAACGGCACGCTTCTTCAGGGCTTTGAGCATGTTCGAATCGCAAACATTGACGTTGCCGGTGGTGGTCACGATCAGGTCGATCTTGCCCAGCAGTGCCTTGTCGATGCTTGCTTCAGTACCGTTGTTGATACCGTCGATGAATGGCGAAACCAGTTCGAAACCGTCCATGCAGGCTTGCATGGCGCAGATCGGGTCGACTTCGGAAACCTTGACGATCATGCCTTCCTGACGCAGGGACTGAGCGGAACCCTTGCCCACGTCGCCGTAGCCGATGACCAGCGCTTGCTTGCCGGACAGCAGGTGGTCGGTGCCGCGCTTGATGGCATCGTTCAGGCTGTGACGGCAGCCGTACTTGTTGTCGTTCTTGCTCTTGGTCACCGAGTCGTTGACGTTGATGGCCGGGATTTTCAGCTCGCCCTTGGCCAGCATGTCCAGCAGGCGGTGAACGCCGGTGGTGGTTTCTTCGGTCACGCCGTGGACGCGGTCCAGAACCTGTGGGTACTTCTTGTGCAGCAGCTCGGTCAGGTCGCCGCCGTCGTCGAGGATCATGTTGGCGTCCCATGGCTGGCCATCTTTGAGGATGGTCTGCTCAAGGCACCACTCGTACTCTTGCTCGGTTTCACCTTTCCAGGCGAAAACCGGGATGCCGGCAGCGGCGATGGACGCGGCGGCCTGGTCCTGAGTCGAGAAAATGTTGCAGGACGACCAGCGTACTTCGGCACCCAGGGCAACCAGGGTTTCGATCAGCACGGCAGTCTGAATGGTCATGTGGATGCAGCCGAGAATCTTCGCGCCCTTGAGCGGTTGCTCTTCGGAGTACTTGCGACGCAGGCCCATCAGGGCTGGCATTTCGGATTCAGCGATGATGGTTTCGCGACGGCCCCAGGCAGCCAGGGACATGTCGGCGACTTTGTAATCGGTAAAATCTGCAGGCGTGATAACAGCGCTCATGAAGAGCCTCCATTCGTAATGTATGCGAATGGGCGCCGTTGTGCGTTTAGTGTCTGGCTTAAGGCCAGGCAACGCCCCATCCGAGCCTGACAGGAAGAACCTGCTGCAGCGCCCCTCGGACAGGTGGCGGGAAAACGGTATCAAGCGATGATGACCGTTTTGAAACGGTGGCGATTATAGCGGGCTATGCTGATCTTCCAAAGCGTTTCTGTTGGTCAATGTCCGAACGGTAATCGAGACCATAGTCAAAGCTCGATAGAGCTCTAGCCCGGGCTCTGCCATGATGCCAGGCATCAATCGGCAAGATGGTCAGGAGTGAATATGAATTTCCACACCCGCAAATGGGTAAAACCCGAAGACCTCAACCCTAACGGCACTTTGTTCGGCGGTAGCCTGCTGCGCTGGATCGACGAAGAGGCGGCGATCTACGCCATCGTCCAGTTGGGGAACCAGCGTGTAGTGACCAAGTACATTTCCGAAATCAACTTCGTCAGCGCCTCGCGCCAGGGCGACATCATCGAACTGGGCATCACGGCAACCGAATTCGGCCGCACCTCGATCACCCTGACATGCGAAGTGCGCAACAAGATCACCCGCAAGAGCATCCTGACCGTGGAGAAGATGGTCTTCGTCAACCTGGGTGAAGACGGCTTGCCCGCGCCCCATGGCCGAACCGAGATCAAGTACGTCAAAGACCAGTTCAAGGATGATGATGCCGCTCAGTGAGATTAGTGGCGCGCCCTTCGCGAGCATACGATCAATTTGATGCTCAGCCCGCCACATCAAGCGCAGCCGCAACGCGACGCTGGCGATAGATGAAGAACAATGCAGTCAACACGGTCAGCCCGCTGACCAGCGCACCGGTCCACGGCAAGTCCGCCAGATCCGCGCCGCTGGCCACCACCAGGCCGCCGATCCAGGCTCCGGCGGCGTTGCCGAGGTTGAAGGCGCTCTGGTTCAAGGTAGAACCCAAGTTTGGCGCCTCAATAGCCTGATCGATGATCAGCAGTTGCAGGATCGGGCACAGCGCAAAGGCGAACGTACCCCACAGCACCAGCGTGATCGCTGCCGGAATGGCCGAATGGCTGGTTTGCGTGAACGCCGCCAGCACCACCAGTACCGCCAGCGCCATGCCCACCAGTGAAGGCAGCAAGCGGCTGTCCGCCAGACGACCGCCGAGCATGCTGCCGGCGGTCAAGCCAACGCCGAACAACAGCAGCATGATGGTGACGCCGTGCGGGCTGACGCCAGTGATGTCCTGCAGGATCGGCGCAATGTAGGTGAACACACTGAACAGGCTGGTCGAAGCCAGCACACTCATGCCCAGTGCCAGCAGTACGTTGGCCTTGCCCAGCACCTTGAACTCGCTGGCCAGGTTGGCTTTATCCATCGCGATGTTCTTCGGCAACCAGACCCATTGTGCAATCGCCGCCAGTACACCGATCACCGACACCGCCCAGAAGGTCGAGCGCCAACCTGCGTATTGCCCGAGTGCGGTGCCCAGCGGCACGCCGAGCACGTTGGCCAGGGTCAGGCCGGTGAACATCATGGCAATCGCCTGGGCCCGTTTGTTGGGTGCCACCAGCCCGGCGGCGACCACCGAACCGATGCCGAAAAATGCGCCATGGCACAGTGCGGTGATCACTCGCGCGGCCATCAGCGTGGCGTAATTCGGCGCCAGCGCGCAGAGCATGTTGCCGAGGATGAACATCAGCGTCATGCCCAGCAGGGTAGCTTTGCGCGGCATGTTGGCGGTGCCGACGGCGAGGATCGGTGCGCCGAACACCACACCCAGGGCATAGCCGGTGATCAGCAGTCCGGCATCGGGAATGCTCACGCCGAGATCGCGGGCGACGTCGGGCAACAGGCCCATGATGACGAATTCGGTGGTGCCGATGCCGAAGGCGGCAACAGCGAGGGCAAGCAAAGCGAGTGGCATGCGCAAGGTCTCTGTCGGTAGTCTTGACGCTGTGATCAGGCATACGCAGGCCGACGACCGTTCTCGACGAGAGCGGGCCGGGCAGAATTTTTATTGGAATTAGTCTGTGCGCAACTGAGTGCGGCGTGGTCGCTTGCAGTATAAACAGCCACTGGTATATGGCGAATCAATTCTCTGCCGAACACTGTAGGAGCGAGCTTGCTCGCGAAGGACGTCAACGATGACGCGTGTTTGCTGGCTAACCGCGTTGCCCTTGCTTTTTTCGCGAGCAAGCTCGCTCCTACAAGGATCGTGGAGACAACAAAAGGAGTAGGCCGTGCTTGCGACGGCGTTGGTGTTGATGGCGGCGCTGTTGCACGCGGCGTGGAATACCCTGATCAAGTTCAGTGCGGAGCGGCTGTTGGTGGTGGCCTGCATGGACAGTGTGGCGCTGCTCTTTGTCGCGCTGATGTTGCCATTCCTGAGCGTGCCGCCGCTGGAGATCTGGCCGTGGATCCTGGCATCGGCGGCGTTCGAGTTGCTCTATCGCTATTTGTTGATCCAGGCCTATCGGGTCGGTGACCTCGGGCTGGTTTACCCGTTGATGCGAGGCCTGTCGCCGTTGGTGGTGCTGGCGCTGACGCTGATCTTTGCCGGGGAAGAGCTGACCCACCAACAGATTTTCGGAATCCTGCTGATCCCGTTCGGCATGCTGTGCCTGCTCTGGCAGGGCGGCGGCGGAGCGCGCCTTCCATGGTCGATGCTACCGGTGGTGGCGCTGATCGGCCTGTGCATCGGTTGCTACACCTACATCGACGGGCAGGCATTGCGGCGCTGGTCCCATCCACTGGATTACCTGGTCTGGGTCACTCTGCTCAGCGCCTGGCCGTTTCCTCTATTGGCGTTGGTGCGTAAACGACCCGCGTTCATGCTGTTCTGGCGCGAGCAGTGGCGGCTGGGCCTGGCGGTCGGGTTCTGCGTGTTGTTCAGCTACGCTTTGGTGCTGTGGGCGATGCAGTTGGGTTCGATTGCCGAGGCCGCAGCGTTGCGCGAGATCAGCGTGATTCTGGTGGTGCTGTTTGGCATGCGTTACCTGAAAGAACCGTTTGGCGGGCCACGGTTGCTCGCCTGTAGCCTTGTGATGATCGGCATACTGGTGATGAAATTTTAATCGCGCGGATGGAGTTCAACTCTCCACAACTAGAAGAAAGGACGACGTTATGACGGTGGCTCTGTGGTGCATTTTGATTGCGATTTTACTGCCGTATGTGTGTACGTGGGTCGCCAAGATCAGTGGCGGGTTCAGGCTGAAAGACAATCATGACCCTCGGGATTTTCTCGACTCTCTGGAAGGTTTGGGCAGGCGGGCACACTCGGCGCAGTTGAACAGTTACGAAGTGACGCCGGCGTTCGCGGCGGCGGTGATCGTGGCGCACCTGGTCGGCAATGCCGAACTGGTGACGATCAATGTGCTGTCGGTGTTGTTCATTACCAGCCGCCTGCTCTACATCATCTGCTACCTGGCGGACTGGGCGACGCTGCGGTCGCTGGTGTGGTTCGTGGGGATGGCGTTGATCGTGAGTTTCTTTGTGGTGTCGGTCTGACAGATCTTCGCTGACACTATTGACCTGTAGGAGCCGGCTTGCCGGCTCCTACAGTAATCAGTTGCTCAAGGATTGGCTTTAACCGCATCCGCCACCTGCGGCACTTGCGGTAGCGCCGCACCTTTGGGCCAGAGCATCCAGATTTGCCCCTGCTGCTTCATGTCTCCGGCCAATTGCCCGGCCGCATCGCCGGTGCCCCAAAACAGATCCGCCCGGACCTCGCCGGCAATGGCGCCGCCGGTGTCCTGCGCTGCCACCGGGCGAACCAGCGCGGTGCCGTCCGGTTTGGTGGTGGACAGCCACAACAGGCTGCCCAGCGGGATGACCTTGCGATCCACTGCCGCGCTGTAACCGGCGGTCAGCGGTACGTTCAGCGAGCCGCGCGGGCCTTCGTTGCTGTCCGGGTTACGGGTGAAGAACACGTAGCTGGGGTTGCTGCCGAGCAGTTCGGGAATCCGTGACGGATTGGCCTTGGCCCAGGTACTGATGGCGCCCATGGTCACGTCTTCTTTTTTCAACTCGCCCTGTTCCACCAGCCAGCGGCCAATCGGTCGATACGGATGGCCGTTCTGATCGGCGTAAGCAATGCGCAACTGGCGGCCATTGTCGAGCTGGATACGACCCGAGCCCTGGATTTGCAGGAACTGCAGGTTCATCGGATCGGTCAGCCAGGCCACGACCGGCGCCTTGACCCCTTTGCTATCAATGGTTGCCGCATCGTCGTACGGCTTGAGCACGCGACCTTCGAGCCGACCGCGCAGGCGTTTGCCCTTGAGTTCCGGGTAAATGCTGTCGAGGGCGACGATGATCATGTCTTCGGGGACGCCATAGACCGGGACATTGGCAGCGCCGGTCTGGGCCAGGCTCCCGGGATAGACCGGTTCGTAGTAGCCGGTGATCAGACCGCTGGGGTTGTCGTTGGCAGCGCGCAGGCCATAGACATCGAGGTTCTGTTTGAGAAAACCGCGAATGTCGCTGGCGGTTTGCGGCACGTTGGCAGCCGCTGCGCAGGTGCCACCCCAGACCGGGTCGGCCTTGAGTCGGGTGCAGGCGCTACGCCATGAGCCGAAGCCGGCGACCAGGTCGATGTCGGACACCGTCGGCAGCGCTTCCCATGTGGCACTGGAATAGGTCGCCAGAGCATGGGTCTTCGGTTGTTGGTTGTCGCCACCGGTGCAGCCTGCGAGCAGGGCCACCATCGGCAGGGTCCAGGCCAGACTGTGACGCCATGCCTTGATACGGCTGTTCATGGAGTGATTCCTTTGCCGGTTACCTGAGTGCTCCATGCGCTCAAGCAACCCTTATTGATAATAGGGCTATTGGTCTTTGCCGATGACGCGAGGATACTGGCCGCCGTTTCCCGTGACCTGAAGCCACCATGACTCTTAAAAGACTTTCTGTTGTATTGCTGGCCTGCCTGACGTTGTCCGCTTGTGGCGGAGTCGACCCCAACTCGCCGCTCGGCCAGCGCAAGGCCATTTTCAAGCAGATGCTCAAGACTGGCGAAGACCTGGGCGGCATGCTGCGTGGGCGCATTGCGTTCGATGGCCCGAAGTTCGCCGAGGGCTCGGTGAAACTCGATGCGCTGTCCCGTGAGCCGTGGCAGCACTTTCCGCAGGTCCGCGAAGAAGATCACACCAGCGCCAAGAGCGATGTCTGGGAGCAGCAGGCGCGCTTCCAGGCCATGGCCCGTGACCTTGAATCCGCCACCGGTGAATTGGTGATCGCAAGCCAGGTTCAACCCTACAAGGCCAGTAACCTGGGGCCGTCGGTGCAGAAAGTCGAAGATGCTTGCAGTGCTTGTCATAAGGCGTTTCGGGATCATTGATTCTCGGCTGCGACGGTCTGCTGTTGTGGCGAGGGAGCTTGCTTATTTATCCAGCTCATCGAGTGCGTCCTGCAATTCCTTGCGGGCATCGGCGAGTTTGTCTTTGCGCTTGTTGATCTTGTCAGAGTCGCCTTTGCTCATGGCCTTGTCGAGGTCCGCCTGACGCTTGCTGACCTCGTGCCTGGCGTCAAGCACCTTGTTTTCCCGCTCCTTCTTCAGCGAGGCGTCGGTGCAGTTCGCCTCGACTTCGCTCAGGGCTTTTTCCAGACCGGCCTGCTGGTCGGCGTTGCCGTGGACCTTGGCCAATTCGATCTGGTTGACGATACCTTGCTTCCTGGCCGCGCAACCGGTCAGCCCCGGCGCTTCCTCGTCCGCCATCAACGGGGTGGCCAGCACACTGCAAAGGGCCAACAGGACGAGCGGTGAAAGAAATTTCATAAAAGCTCCATGTAAGAAGACAAGCGGGCCGGTGTGGCAACGGCTTGTTGGAGCCCGGCGGTCCCCTGGGGTTCCCGCTGGGCGCAAGGCTGACCGCTAAAAGCCGTCAATCCCCGCATCACGTAACGTTTCACTCAAGGCCAGGACCTGCGGATCGCTGAAAAAGGCGTTCAGTTGCGCCGCGCGTCCTGGCCCGATACCGGTCTCGGCCCGCCATTGTTCAATGTCTCGCTGCGCCAGTGCCTGCCATGAGTTGCCGAGGTGCACCTGACCTGTCGGCGGTAATCCCAAGGCTTTCAGCCAGTGCGCGAACGGGCGTTGCCGGGCTCGGTTGAAGCTGTCTGCGAGGCGAACCGCGCTGCGCTCGCCGAAACCGTCAATGGTAGCAAGCTCTTGAGCATCGAGGGCCAACCAATCCAGCAGGCCGTTCAGGCGACCTGTTGCAAGAAGTTTTTCCCAAGTGCCCGGACCCACATTGGGCAGCGCCAGCCCCTGTTTGCTGCTGAGCCAGGTCAGGCGCGCGAGGAACTGGCTCTCACAGCCCGGAGTCGGTCGCCAGCAACTCAATGAATGAAAGTCCGCTGCCAGCGGCGCGTTCAATTCGGCGCGTTCGCTGTTGCGCGATACAACGCTATCGAGCCTGGGAATGGTCAGCCCGGCCAGGCTGATGGCGACCCGGTCACCCGGACGTATGTCCAGCGCCTGCCAGCGTTGCAACGAACCGACGCTGACGTGTTTGATCTGCCGGTCATCGAGCTTCACCGGGGTCAGTTCAAGTACCGGAGTGATCCGCCCGGTCCGGCCGATTTTGAAGTGAACCTGGCGGACTTCGGCCAGTGCCTGGGCGAAGGGGTATTTCCAGGCGATGGCCCAGTAAGGTGACCTGGCCTGCCAGCGTTCGGCGGCCGGGCGCTGGTTCTGGCGCAGGACAATGCCGTCGCTGGCAAAGGGCAGGGGGGAGCGATACCAGTGTTCGCGCCAGCGTTCGGCATCGATGACGGAGGCGATCGGCTGGCTGTATGCCGTGGTACTCGGGAAGCCCAGCGCAGTCAGCGCCGCGGCACGTTCGGGCACGCTCGCCGGTCCCTGGGGCCAATCCCAGACAAACAGGTCGATGCCGGCGGCCTGTTCGGCGCTCAAGACCTTGCGCGCCATCAGGCCGGCCACCGAGGCGCGAGCATTGAGGCTGCCGGCCTGGGCCTGCACGTGATCGGTCAGGCGCCAATACAGTTCGCCTTGCACGATCACGTCCCGGGCCTGCGACAGCCGATGCGGGATGGCCGGAATCTGCCGTGCCGGAGCCGTCCAGTCCTGACCGCTTTCGCCGTCGCCACGGCTGATTGCCTGGGCCAACAGGCCGTTACGGTAAACCAGGGTCACCGCCACACCATCGATTTTAGGCTGGACCCAGACGTCCACCCGGTCACGCAGCCATTTTTCCACTGCGGGACGATCATGCAGTTTGTCCAGGCCGGTGTGGGCGATAGGGTGGGGGAGCGTGCCGCGTGCAGTGCGCAAGGGGTCTGCGGACAGGCTCAGGTTGAAGCAGTGGCGCCATTGGGTGAGTTGCGAGCGGGACTGGTCGTAGAGTTCATCGGCGACCAGTGAGCGTCCCTGGCGGTGATAGCTGTCGTCCCAGAGGTCGATTTGCTGTTGCAGTTTGTTGACTTCGTTCAGGGCGCGTTCGGATGGCCAGTCCGGGCACTCTGTGGCATTGGCGGTCAGGTGGGCAAAGGTCAGTAGAACGGCGAAAAACAGGCGCAGGTCGGAAAGCATCTTGAGCGTCCTTGCTCGGTGAGGTGCGTGAAGGCTAGGTCAGTATGGGGTGGCGCGGAGAGGGGGTATTTTGCCGGGTATTTCCGGTGGCTGTGCTGGCCTCTTCGCGAGCAGGCTCGCTCCCACAGGGATTTGCGCTTGCCCACAGATATCAGTCACGCCAAAGATCAACTGTGGGAGCGAGCCTGCTCGCGAAGGCCGCCATACGGTCTCAAGCGCAAGGCAATAAAAAGCCCCGCAAGGCGCGAACCGTGCGGGGCTTCGGGTGTTGCGGGGAAATCTTACAGGCCGGCAGCAGAACGCAGAGCGTCGGCGCGGTCGGTTTTTTCCCAGGTGAACGTGGTGAAGGTGTCGTCACCAACGGTCTTGGTTGCCGGGGTGCGACCGAAGTGGCCGTACGCAGCGGTTTCCTGATACATCGGGTGCAGCAGGTCGAGCATGGTGGTGATCGCGTATGGACGCAGGTCGAACACTTCGCGGACCAGTTTGACGATCTTGTCATCGCTGATCTTGCCGGTGCCGAAGGTGTTCAGCGAGATCGAAGTCGGCTGGGCAACGCCGATGGCGTAGGACACCTGAATTTCGCAACGCTCGGCCAGGCCGGCGGCAACGATGTTCTTGGCCACGTAACGACCGGCGTAGGCTGCCGAACGGTCAACCTTCGATGGATCTTTACCGGAGAACGCGCCGCCACCGTGACGGGCCATGCCGCCGTAGCTGTCGACGATGATCTTGCGACCGGTCAGGCCGCAGTCACCCACCGGGCCGCCGATGATGAACTGGCCGGTCGGGTTGATGTGGAACTGGGTGTCCTTGCTCAGCAGTTCGGCAGGCAGCACGTGCTTGACGATCAGCTCCATCACGCCTTCGCGCAGGTCGTTGTACGACACTTCCGGGTTGTGCTGGGTCGACAGGACAACGGCGTCGATGCCGACAACCTTGCCGTTTTCGTAGCGGCAGGTCACTTGCGACTTGGCGTCCGGACGCAGCCAAGGCAGCAGGCCGGATTTGCGGGCTTCGGCCTGGCGCTGCACCAGTTGGTGCGAGAAGGTGATCGGCGCTGGCATCAGCACGTCGGTTTCGTTGCTGGCGTAGCCGAACATCAGGCCCTGGTCGCCGGCACCCTGATCTTCAGGCTTGGCACGGTCGACACCCTGGTTGATGTCAGGGGACTGCTTGCCGATGATGTTCATCACGCCGCAGGTCGCACCGTCGAAGCCGACGTTGGAGCTGTTGTAGCCAATGCCCAGGATCACGTCACGAACGATCTGTTCCAGGTCGACCCAGGCCGAGGTGGTGACTTCGCCGGCGATGATCGCCACGCCCGTTTTCACCAGAGTCTCGCACGCCACACGGGCGAACTTGTCTTCAGCAATGATGGCGTCCAGCACCGCATCAGAAATCTGGTCGGCGATTTTGTCCGGATGCCCTTCAGACACGGACTCGGAGGTGAAAAGGGAGTATTCGCTCATCTCGATGTTTTCCTGAATTTACCGATGGTGAGTGTCGCCAGCCGGTCGCTGAAAATGGCGGACCTGGATCTGGAAACCATTGCGTAAGCCTACATAGAGGCTTTCCCCGGGAGCGAGTCCCGCAGCGGTGGCCCAACGGGCCAAATCGTCCTGTTCAAACCCCAGCCAGAGATCACCGCAGGCCTCCTTGGCCCAACTCTGGTTGTGGCTACATAACTCTGTCACTAACAGGCTACCGCCTGGTTGCAGCAAGTGGGCCATGTGCTTGAGCGCATCGGCCGGCGCGGCAAAGTGGTGCAGCACCATGTTCAGTACCACGCAATCGGCCTTGAGGCTGACGCCGTTCAATGCATCGGCCAGTTGCAGGCTAACGTTAGTCAGTTTGTCGCGTTCACAGACCTGGCGCGCCAGTTCGAGCATCGCGCTGCTGTTATCCAGCGCCGTGACTTGCGAGAAGCGGCGTGCCAGTTCCGGCAGGAATGCGCCATCGCCGGGGCCGACTTCAATGGCCGTGGCGTCTTTGTCGAAGCTCAACTTGTCGAGCAGGGCCACCACGCTTTCGCGGTATTGCGGCAGGCCGGCGATCAAGTCTTGCTGGGCGCGAAATTTTTCCGCAACCCGTGAGAAAAAGTCCTGGCTGGCGGCCGCGCGTTGCCCATGAACCTGGGTGATGCGCGACTGTACGTCGGTCGGCAGCGTCAGGTTGTCCACTTCTTCGAGCAGGGCTGCGTGCAGTTTGCCGCCCAGCAGTTCGGTGTGGGGCAGGGCGCGACGGTAGAAAATCGCGTTGCCTTCGCGGCGCGTCGCCACCAGGCCGGCCTGGGCCAGTACCTTGAGGTGGTGGCTCATGCCTGACTGGCCGATGCCGAAGATCTGCGCCAGTTCCAGCACGCCGAACGAGTCGTTGGCCAGTGCGCGCAAAACATTCAAACGCAGGGGATCGCCGCCAGCCTTGCACAAGGCCGCCAGCTCATCGCAATCGTCATGTTGAATGGAGGGCACACGTAAATTCATAAGGCCGGCAGTCTAGTCACGGGCCGAAGGCATCGCAAGAGCAATATCAAAAAGTTTTGATATTGCTCGATAGATGGCACTTCTTGACGTTAGGTTCAGTCAACAAAGCCAGAGCAGAAAGGTTTCATCACGTTAATACGTCGTTATCCATTGGAAAAACGCCTCCAGATGACTATCTGTCATTGCCCCGAGGCGGCCCGGTGAGGGAAAATGCTCGCCTTTTTTCCGTTTCGATTTACTCACTCTTGTTTCAGAATCCCAGGAGAACAGCGATGCCTAGCCGTCGTGAGCGTGCCAACGCCATTCGTGCCCTCAGCATGGATGCCGTGCAAAAAGCCAACAGCGGCCATCCCGGTGCCCCTATGGGTATGGCAGATATCGCCGAGGTACTTTGGCGCGACTACCTCAAGCACAACCCGAGCAATCCATCGTTCGCCGACCGTGACCGCTTCGTACTGTCCAACGGCCACGGCTCGATGCTGATCTACTCGCTGCTGCACCTGACCGGCTATGACCTGTCGATCGATGACCTGAAGCAGTTCCGCCAGCTGCACAGCCGCACCCCGGGCCACCCGGAGCTCGGCTACACCCCGGGCGTAGAAACCACCACCGGTCCACTGGGCCAGGGCCTGGCCAACGCCGTGGGTTTTGCCCTGGCTGAAAAAGTCATGGCAGCGCAGTTCAACCGTCCTGGCCACAACATTATCGACCACCACACCTACGTATTCCTGGGTGATGGCTGCATGATGGAAGGCATTTCCCACGAAGTCGCTTCCCTTGCCGGTACCCTGGGCCTGGGCAAACTGATCGCCTTCTACGATGACAACGGCATCTCCATCGATGGCGAAGTCGAAGGCTGGTTCACCGACGACACGCCGAAGCGCTTTGAGTCCTATAACTGGCAAGTGATCCGTAATGTCGACGGTCACGACCCGGAAGAGATCAAGACTGCGATCGACACTGCACGCAAAAGCGAGCAGCCAACCCTTATCTGCTGCAAGACCACCATCGGTTTCGGTTCGCCGAACAAGCAAGGCAAGGAAGATTGCCACGGCGCCCCGCTGGGTGACGCGGAAATCGCCCTGACCCGTGCGGCGCTGAAATGGAATCACGGCCCGTTCGAAATCCCGGCCGACATCTACGCCGAGTGGGACGCCAAGGAAACCGGTCGCGCCGTGGAAGCCGAGTGGGATCAGCGTTTCGCTGCCTACTCTGCCGCTTTCCCGACCGAAGCCAATGAATTGGTGCGTCGTCTGAGCGGTGACCTGCCAGCCGATTTCGCCGAGAAGGCCGATGCCTATATCGCCGAAGTGGCGGCCAAGGGCGAAACCATCGCCAGCCGTAAAGCCAGCCAGAACGCCCTGAACGCGTTCGGCCCGCTGCTGCCCGAGTTCCTTGGCGGCTCGGCTGACCTGGCCGGTTCCAACCTGACCCTGTGGAAAGGTTGTAAAGGCGTCACCGCCGAAGACGCCAGCGGCAACTACATGTACTACGGCGTTCGCGAATTCGGCATGACTGCGATCATGAACGGCGTAGCCCTGCACGGCGGCCTGGTGCCTTACGGCGCGACCTTCCTGATGTTCATGGAATACGCCCGTAACGCGGTACGCATGTCGGCCCTGATGAAGCAGCGCGTGATCCATGTCTACACCCACGACTCCATCGGTCTGGGCGAAGACGGCCCGACTCACCAGCCAATCGAGCAACTGGCCAGCCTGCGCTGCACGCCGAACCTCGATACCTGGCGTCCAGCCGATGCCGTTGAATCGGCGGTGAGCTGGAAGTACGCACTGGAGCGCAAGGACGGTCCTTCGGCTCTGATCTTCTCCCGTCAGAACCTGCAGCACCAGACCCGCAGCGCCCTGCAGATCGCCGACATCAGCCGTGGCGGCTACGTATTGAAGGACTGCTCAGGCGAGCCTGAGCTGATCCTGATCGCCACCGGTTCGGAAGTCGGTCTGGCCGTACAGGCCTTCGACAAACTGACCGAGCAGGGCCGCAAGGTGCGCGTGGTTTCCATGCCTTGCACCAGCGTGTTCGATGCCCAGGATGCCGGCTATAAGCAAGCGGTCCTGCCGTTGCAGGTCAGCGCGCGTATCGCCATCGAGGCTTCCCATGCCGACTACTGGTACAAGTACGTGGGCCTGGAAGGCCGCGTGATCGGCATGACCACCTACGGCGAGTCGGCGCCTGCGCCGGCTTTGTTCGAAGAGTTCGGCTTCACCCTGGAAAACATCCTGGGTCAGGCTGAAGAGCTGCTGGAAGACTAAGCACGACGCGGTGGTTTCACGACCACCGCGGTCCCCTGTAGGAGCGAGCTTGCTCGCGATGGTCGTTAACGATAACGCTGGCTGTCTGGATAAACGCGTTGTTCTGAAGTCCATCGCGAGCAAGCTCGCTCCTACAAAGGGTTGTGTCGTACTTGCGCCTAATTGAGAACCCCCATGCCTCAACCGCGTCCCTACAAAGTTGCACTCAACGGCTACGGCCGGATTGGTCGTTGCGTCTTGCGTGCGTTGTTCGAGCGAGGCTCGACGGCTGGGTTCGAGATTGTCGCGATCAACGATCTGGCCGACATGGCCAGCATCGAATACCTGACACGCTTCGACTCCACCCACGGGCGTTTTCCCGGCGAAGTGAAGGTCGACGGCGATTGTCTGCATATTAATGGCGACTGCGTGAAGGTCCTGCGCAGTGCCACCCCCGAAGGCATCGATTGGGCGTCCCTGGGCGTCGATCTGGTGCTGGAGTGCTCCGGCGCTTATCACACTCGCGAAGACGGCCAGCGTTTCCTCGATGCCGGCGCACCGCGCGTGCTGTTTTCCCAGCCGATGGCCAGCGAGTCCGATGTCGACGCCACCATCGTCTACGGCGTGAACCAGGATTGCCTGACCGGCGACGAACTGCTGGTGTCCAACGCGTCCTGCACCACCAACTGCGGCGTGCCGCTGCTGCGCCTGCTGAATCAGGCCATTGGCCTGGACTATGTGTCGATCACCACCATTCACTCGGCCATGAACGATCAGCCGGTCATCGATGCCTATCACCACGAAGACCTGCGCCGCACCCGTTCGGCGTTCCAGTCAGTGATACCGGTGTCCACCGGTCTGGCGCGTGGCATCGAACGCCTGTTGCCGGAACTTGCCGGACGAATTCAGGCCAAAGCCGTGCGGGTGCCAACGGTCAACGTGTCCTGCCTCGATATCACGATGCAGACCGCTACCGCGACCGATGCCACCGAGGTTAACCGGATCCTGCGCGAAGCCGCCACCAGCGGCCCGCTCAAAGGCCTGCTGGCCTACACCGAGCTACCCCACGCAAGCTGTGATTTCAACCATGACCCACATTCGGCGATCGTCGATGCCAGTCAGACCCGCGTTTCCGGCCCTCGGCTGGTGAACATCCTGGCCTGGTTCGACAACGAATGGGGTTTTGCCAACCGAATGCTGGACGTTGCAGAGCACTATCTGCAAACAGCGACTTCAAAAAAACCTGCTCTCTAAGATCAGCTACTCAGGAAATGCGACCCATGACCGTGTTGAAGATGTCCGACCTCGATCTGCAAGGTAAGCGCGTATTGATCCGCGAAGACCTCAACGTCCCAGTCAAGGACGGTGTTGTCACCAGCGATGCGCGTATCCTGGCCTCGCTGCCGACCATCAAGCTGGCCCTGGAAAAAGGCGCGGCCGTGATGGTCTGCTCGCACCTTGGCCGTCCGACTGAAGGCGAGTTCTCGGCCGAGAACAGCCTCAAGCCAGTCGCCGACTACCTGAGCAAGGCTCTGGGCCGTGAAGTGCCGCTGGTGGCCGACTACCTGGGCGGCGTTGACGTCAAGGCCGGCGACATCGTGCTGTTTGAAAACGTGCGTTTCAACAAGGGCGAGAAAAAGAACGCCGACGAACTGGCCCAGCAATACGCTGCCCTGTGCGACGTGTTCGTGATGGACGCCTTCGGCACCGCTCACCGTGCCGAGGGCTCGACCCACGGCGTGGCCAAGTTCGCCAAAATCGCCGCTGCCGGCCCGTTGCTGGCTGCTGAGCTGGATGCACTGGGCAAGGCCCTGGGCGCTCCGGCCCAGCCAATGGCTGCCATTGTTGCCGGCTCCAAGGTGTCGACCAAACTCGACGTTCTGAACAGCCTGAGCCAGATCTGCAACCAGTTGATCGTTGGCGGCGGCATTGCCAACACCTTCCTGGCCGCTGCCGGTCACCCGGTCGGCAAGTCGCTGTACGAGCCGGACCTGCTTGACACCGCTCGCGCCATCGCCGCCAAGGTCAGCGTACCGCTGCCAGTGGATGTGGTGGTTGCCAAGGAATTCGCTGAGAGCGCCGCTGCGACCGTCAAGCTGATCGCTGACGTCGCTGCCGACGACATGATCCTGGACATCGGCCCGCAGACCGCGGCGAATTTCGCCGAGCTGCTGAAGTCGTCGCAAACCATCCTGTGGAACGGTCCGGTCGGCGTGTTCGAGTTCGATCAGTTCGGTAATGGCACCAAAGTGTTGGCCCAGGCCATCGCAGACAGCGCGGCATTCTCCATTGCCGGCGGTGGCGATACCCTGGCTGCCATCGACAAGTATGGCGTGGCCGAGCAGATATCCTACATTTCTACCGGTGGTGGCGCGTTCCTCGAATTCGTCGAAGGCAAGGTTCTGCCAGCCGTTGAAGTCCTGGAAAGCCGGGCCAAGGCCTGAGGGTCGCCCGTTTGACCAGGCAAGGGAGTGTTGAAATGGTCAAGACGTTAGTGCTGTTGATCGTTGCAGGTTCACTGGCGGCTTGCGGGAGTAATCCGAAAGCCACGCCGGAACCTGCGCCGTCTGCGCCACAGAACGGTTGCTACCAGGCCGACTGGCAGGCGGAAACCAATCCGGTGCTCAACAAGCGCTCCGGGCCCGAGGGCCTGGACAAATACGAGACCCAGGCACCCGCCAAGGAACATGGCTGTCCTTGACGGGTCTGACTCATTACTCAGGGCTGGCGGCGTGCGCCGTCGGTCGAGGGGCACGGATGAAAGGTTTTATCGCAGTTGCGGCATTGGCGTTGTTGGCGGGTTGTGCTCAGTTGAACCTGTTCCAGTCGTCCGCGCCTGTGGATAACTGGACCACCTGGACCTGCGACAGCCAGGCCAAAGTACTGTGGCGCTACACCGACGACAGCCTTAGGGAAGTCGATGTGCGCCTGGGCGGTGCCGATCAGGTCTACCGCTTGAAGCAGGAACCGGGTGCATCGGGCTCGCTGTACAGCAATGACATGCTGGCGTTTCACATAAAAGGTGAGGAAGGCCTGGTTTACTGGGTCGCCACCAATGATTTGATCGGCCGTGGTTGTCACCTGTAGGAGCGAGCATGCTCGCGATGGTCGTTAACGATAACGCTGGGGACCTGAATGCCCGCGTTGTCTGGGCCATCATCGCGAGCAAGCTCGCTCCTACAGGGGGCAGCGTTCGGCACTGATGCAACACCAAATCCGCAGCCCGGGCTCAACCCCCGATCTGCAATAACTTGAATAGCCGCCGCCGCTACGGCAGGCTGGCACGATTAACGACCCTCAACCGGGAGAGATATACAAAATGGCACTTATCAGCATGCGCCAGATGCTGGACCACGCAGCCGAGTTCGGCTACGGCGTTCCAGCCTTCAACGTCAACAACCTTGAGCAGATGCGCGCCATCATGGAAGCCGCTGACAAGACTGACTCCCCGGTGATCGTCCAGGCTTCGGCCGGTGCTCGCAAATACGCCGGCGCGCCGTTCCTGCGTCACCTGATCCTGGCAGCCATCGAAGAGTTCCCGCACATCCCGGTGTGCATGCACCAGGACCACGGCACCAGCCCTGACGTCTGCCAGCGCTCCATTCAACTGGGCTTCAGCTCGGTGATGATGGACGGTTCCCTGGGCGAAGACGGCAAGACCCCGACCGACTACGACTACAACGTGCGTGTGACCCAACAAACCGTGGCCATGGCTCACGCCTGCGGCGTTTCGGTAGAAGGCGAGCTGGGCTGCCTGGGTTCGCTGGAAACCGGCATGGCCGGTGAAGAAGACGGTATCGGCGCCGAAGGCGTTCTGGATCACAGCCAGATGCTGACCGACCCGGAAGAAGCCGCTGACTTCGTAAAACGCACTCAGGTCGATGCCCTGGCCATCGCCATCGGCACCAGCCACGGCGCCTACAAGTTCACCAAGCCACCTACTGGCGACGTGCTGGCCATCGACCGCATCAAGGAAATCCACAAGCGCATTCCGAACACTCACCTGGTGATGCACGGTTCGTCTTCGGTTCCGCAAGAGTGGCTGGCGATCATCAACCAGTACGGCGGCGACATCAAGGAAACCTACGGCGTACCGGTTGAAGAAATCGTCGAAGGCATCAAGCACGGCGTGCGCAAGGTCAACATCGACACCGACCTGCGCCTGGCATCCACTGGCGCAATGCGTCGCCTGATGGCCACCAACCCTAGCGAGTTCGACCCGCGTAAATTCTTCGGCGCCACCGTGACCGCCATGCGCGATGTGTGCATCGCTCGCTACGAAGCCTTCGGTACTGCCGGCAACGCTTCGAAGATCAAGGCGATCTCCCTGGAAGGGATGTACCAGCGTTACCTGAAAGGTGAGTTGAACGCCAAGGTCAACTAAGACTGAGCGTTAAGCTGCCTTGATGAAAAACCCGCCGAGAGGCGGGTTTTTTGTGGGCGACACGATCATTGTAGGAGCGAGCTCGCTCCTACAATTTGTGTGTTTATTGATTGTGATCAATATCCAGCTTGCTGAACGTCACTTCCCCGCCTTCGCTTGTGTACCCCGTATTGTCCTGCACATAGACGCCGGCCTTGAAGTACAGGGGCTTATCACGCCACATCGTGCTGATATCGGTATTCCACTGATAGCCCGCCGCACTGATGCCCAAGGCACCGCCGGGGCTGAGGTGGATGAGGTAGGAGAATTCCTGATTGAGTTTCACGCCGGTGGCGATGGTGATGACTCGGGGGGTGTCGTCGGGGTGCATACGGACTTTGGCGACGATATTGCCGGTCGAGCTGTCGGTTTTGTATTGATACTCGACCTTCACCATGGGCTTCTGGCTGTTATAGGCGTGGATCTGGCCAATGACGATCTTGCCCGAGCTGGGTACCTGGCTGACCGAAAGGGTCGCATGCAGGGAGTTGTCAGCGTCGGGGTAGTACCAGTTTTTCAACGTGCCGTTGCTGTAGGTTTCACGCAATTCGGTGCGTGGGTAAATCGCGTTTTCGGTACGGGAACCGGTCACGGGCGCCCAGAAAAACAATGTGCCGGTGTCGGAGTGGAAGTATTGATCCTTGAAGCCATCCACCAGTTTGGCGGTTTCGACGGTGTACGGCGGGTTGCCAACGGGAACGCTGAGGTTCCAGCTTGCGAGATCGATCATGTCGGTTCTTCCACTCGATTCATGCTGCACAGGTGTGCCAGAAGCTCTAGACCGCACCTTTAGGGGGTGCCTTTATAAGCGTAGCGGGATATTTTGTTAACGCTCGTCTGACGGGTGGTTGACGTCAACATCCTGTCGAAATGCCAGCTTCCCGGTTTTCATGGAGCTGAACCATCGACCGTTAGTCGGTAAAAAGACACAATGATTATATGATGGCTTACTGACACCTTCTGCTTTTGCAGAACCGGGTCTAGAGTGATGGCACCGTATTTGTCCGGTTTTCACGAGAAGCCGGCCTGACACCCCGCAATTAGAGAGGCAGCATGGAATGCGCGCAACCCACGCCAGTAGAAGGCGGCTCAACCCTTTTAGTCGTCGATGATTACCCTGAAAACCTGATCAGCATGCGCGCGTTGTTACAGCGCCAGGACTGGCGGGTCATGACTGCCGCCTCGGGTTTCGAGGCCCTCGGCTTGTTGCTTGAACACGATATCGACCTGGTGCTGCTGGACGTGCAGATGCCGGGCATGGACGGCTATGAAGTGGCGCGCCTGATGCGCGGCAGCCAGCGGACCCGTCTCACGCCGATCATTTTCCTGACCGCCAACGAACAGTCCCAGGACGCGGTGATCAAGGGCTATGCCAGTGGTGCGGTGGATTACCTGTTCAAGCCGTTCGACCCCCGGATCTTCACGCCCAAGGTCCAGGCGTTGCTCGAACACCAGCGTAACCGCCGGGCCTTGCAGCGCCTGAGTCATGATCTGGAATCCGCTCGTGCCTTTAATGCGTCGGTGCTGGATAACGCTGCCGAAGGCATTCTGGTATTGGGTGAGGACGGTCTGATTCGTTTTGCCAATCCGGCGATGTCACGGCTGCTCAATGCCACGGTGCAGGAACTGCAAGGCAAGGAGTTTCTGGACTACCTGCAAAAACCGCATATCCCGATCTGGGCCGATTCCGAGTTGCTGGCCGGATACAAACGCGGCGAAACCCTGCGCCTGCACGATGCCCTGCTACGAACGGCGCCTGGCCAGCAGGTGCCGGTGGCCTTGTCCTGCGCGCCATTGCCTGCCGAGCAACATGCGATGGTAGTGACCGTGCTGGACATGTCGGTGGTGCGCCATCTGCATCAGCAA
This sequence comes from Pseudomonas sp. GL-R-19, assembly GCF_019956375.1. Taxonomy (NCBI): domain Bacteria; kingdom Pseudomonadati; phylum Pseudomonadota; class Gammaproteobacteria; order Pseudomonadales; family Pseudomonadaceae; genus Pseudomonas; species Pseudomonas sp. GL-R-19. The sequence continues at coordinate 134,979 of NZ_JAHBDJ010000092.1, forward strand.
CTGGAGTTTCAGGCGGTCACCGATCCGCTGACCGGATTGCTCAACCGCCGGGGTTTCTACCAGACCGTGGAGAACCTGCTGTTGCGCGGTGAGCGCTCCGACAGTTGCTGGGTCTTGATGTACCTGGACCTCGACGGCTTCAAGCGCGTCAATGATTCGCTCGGGCACGATGCCGGCGATCGGGTGCTGCGCTGGGTCTGCGAACAGTTGAAGGCCTGCCTGCGGCCCTTCGACATTCTGGCGCGGATGGGCGGCGACGAATTCACCGCGCTGCTGGATCTGGAGTTCCCCGAGCAGGCGGCGAAGATTGCCGAGAAGCTCATCGAGCGAGTGTCGATCTGTCAGCAGATCGATGGCCTCGATATCGTGCTGGGTGCCAGCATCGGCATCGCTACGTTCCCTGATTGTGGCGCCAATCTCGACGGGATGCTGCGGGCGGCCGACATTGCCATGTACGAAGCCAAGCGTGCCGGTCGCCAGCAATATCGCTTCTACGATCACGAAATGAACGGCCGGGCGCGCTCGCGGCTGATGCTGGAAGAAAGTGTGCGAACCGCCATTGAGAATCGGGATTTCAATCTGGTGTATCAGCCTCAGGTGGCGATTGCCGACGGGCGGATTCGTGGCTTCGAGGCCTTGTTGCGCTGGCAGCATCCGAGCGTTGGCGATGTACCCCCGGGGCTGTTTTTGCCATTACTGGAGGAGGCGCGGCTGATCAGTCGCCTGGGCAGCTGGATCTACCATCGCTGCGCCGGGCAACGCAAAGCCTGGGAGTCCCTGTTTACCGAGGACCTGGTGCTCGGCGTCAGTTTGAGCAGTACGCAGTTCGGCATGCCCAACCTGGTCACCGAGTTGCGCCAGGTGCTTGAGCGTAATGACTTGCAACCGCGTCATCTGGAAGTCGAGGTCACGGAAGAGGCCTTGATGCACAACCCCGAAGAAACCCGCAAGCAATTGCGCCTGCTGCACAATCTGGGCGTACGAGTGGCATTGGATGACTTCGGGGTCGGCCCCTGTTCCCTGACGCACTTGCGCGACCTGGAGCTGGACACCCTCAAGCTCGACCGGCATTTGATCGCCCGGTTGCCGGAGTCGGCACGAGACGCGGCGCTGGTGAGCAGTGTGATCGACCTGTGCAAGCAGTTCGGGATGCTGGTGATTGCCGAAGGGGTGGAAACCGTTGCGCAGTATGAATGGCTGCAGGCCAACGGCTGTGAATATGTGCAAGGCTTTCTGGTGGCCCGGCCGATGATGGCCGAAGACACCGGGGTCTTTGCCCAGCCATTTGACTGGAGCGCGCTGGCCCGCTGAATTCGCTACACTGGTGAACTTTTAGTGACCTGTATTGCCGCCCCATGACCGTGTTGAAATATCTCCAGGCCTATCCCGCCACATTGCAGGATCAGGTGCGCCAGCTGATCGCCGACGGTCGGCTGGGCGATTACTTGAGCCAGCGTTACCCGCAAAAGCACGGGGTGCAGAGCGACAAGGCGCTGTACACCTATGCCCTGGACCTCAAGCAGGAATACCTGCGTAATGCCCCGGCCATCGACAAGGTGCTGTTCGACAACCGCCTGGACCTGACCCACCGTGCCCTTGGCCTGCACACCACGATTTCCCGGGTGCAGGGCGGCAAGCTCAAGTCCAAGAAAGAAATCCGCATCGCGTCGCTGTTCAAGGAAGCGCCTTGCGAGTTCCTGAAAATGATCGTGGTGCATGAGCTGGCGCACTTCAAGGAGTCGGACCACAACAAGGCCTTCTACAAACTGTGCGAGCACATGCTGCCGGGTTATCACCAGGTGGAATTTGATGTGCGGGTGTACCTGACGTGGCGGGATCTGTAGGAGCTGCCGCAGGCTGCGATCTTTTAAGGAGCAATGAATGGACGTGAGCAAGACCAAGAGCAGCTTCTACCGCCGGTTGTACGTGGCGTACCTGATCGACAGCGGGCTGGCCAGCAGTGTTCCGGCGCTGACCGAGGTCACCGGCATGCCCCGGCGCACGGCACAGGACACCATCGCGGCGCTGGCGGATCTGGATATTGTCTGTGAATTCGAGCAGGAAGAGGGTGCGCGCAACCATGCGGGGCGCTATCGGATTCGCGAGTGGGGTGCGATCGATCGCGGGTGGATCGAGCGTAATCTGCGGCAGATCAAGGCGGTGCTGGAGTATCCCTGAGTATTGGCGGCATCTGTGCTGACGCCTTCGCTGGCAAGCCAGCTCCTACAGGATTCACATAAACCCTGGAGGAGCTGGCTTGCCAGCGAAGGGGCCTTCAGGAGCGACGCATGCCAATGTGCGGAATGCCATCCTCGACAAACTCCTCGCCCGTCACGACAAAACCGTACCGCCCGTAATACCCCTGCAAATGCGTCTGGGCCGAGAGGTAGATCGGCGTTTGCGGCCAGCGCTCTTCAATCTGCTCCAGCGCCTGGTCCATCAACGCGTGTCCAAGCCCGGCGCCTCGTGCATGTGGAGCAATGACCACCCGACCGATCACTACGTCCCCGCCTTGCAGTTCCGGGTCGAGTAGCCGCAGATAGGCCACCAGTTGATTGCCGTCCCAGGCCATCAAGTGACAAGTGTCACCTTCCAGGTCCTGGCCATCCACGTCTTGATAGGCGCATTGCTGCTCGACGACGAACACTTCTGCACGCAGCTGCAAAATGGCGTACAGCTGCTCCTTGCCCAGGTCGCTGTGGTGTTTGCAGATCCAATCGACTGTCATGTTTTGATTCCCTGAAAACGTCGTTCCGATACTAAGCGCAGTCACGCCAGATGTCTTTATGGCGGAAGAATCTGTGACATAGGCCAAAATGCCATCATTCATTTCTCGCGCGGATGTCTTCTTTGTGTAATCTGGATCGAAGCGCTGTGCTGTGGCTTCGATGAGCTAATGTTGAGTACCCGGGCTTGTCAGTACGAGGCCTTGGGGTTTGGCTGAGAACACGTTGGGCAATCCGCCCGCTAAGGATTTTCTGGCATGCCGCGATTGCATCGAGCTTTTGCTTTGATTGGATTGCTGTTGCTGGTTCAGGGAGCAGCGGCAGAAAAACTGCGGTTGGTCGCTGATGCCTGGCCCCCTTTTACCGATTCCACGCTCCTCAACGGTGGTTTGGCCACGGATATTGTCAGTACCGCGCTCGCCAGGGCCGGCTATGCCAGTGAGTTTGAACAAGTGCCCTGGGCGCGGGCCTTGATGGGTGTGGGCGAGGGCCGCTACGACGTGCTGGTCAACGCCTGGTACAACGACGAGCGTACAAAATTCGGCCAGTTCTCCGGCGAATACCTGCTCAATCGCGTACGGTTTCTCAAGCGTAAAGACGTGCCCATCGAGTTCAACGACCTGCAGCAATTGCACACGTATCCAATTGCCATCGTGCGCGGTTACGCCTATTCGCCCGCGTTCGACAACGACGACTCATTGCAGAAAATCCCGGTGCACAGCTTCGCCATGGCAGTGCGCATGGTCGCGGCCGACCGGGTCAAACTGACACTGGAAGATGAGTACGTCGCCCGCTACTACCTGTCCCGTGAGTCACCCAAGGTACGAAACGCCGTGGAATTCCTGCCCAAGGCATTGAGTGAGAACAGCCTGCACATTCTGGTCAGCCTGAAGAATCCGCAGCATGAGCAGATCGTCGCCAGTTTCGACCGGGAGATTGCGGCGATGAAGGTGGACGGCAGTTATGACAATTTGGTGAAGCAGCATGGGATGTGAGTGGGTTGAGCCAGTTTCTGTGTTGTCTGAGCGGGCCTCTTCGCGAGCAGGCTCGCTCCCACACTAGATCTGCGTCGTTCACAAAACCAATGTGGGAGCGGGCTTGCCCGCGAAGAGGCTCGCCCAGACACAAGAGATCTCAATCCTCACTGGTGTCCTTGATCAGATGCGCCGCCAACGTCCGCAACGGCCCGAGTTGACGACAAATCAGCGCCAGTTGCGTCTGCACCAACCGCTGCCCCTCATCGATTTCATCGGGCATCTGTTCCAGTCCATAGGCAAGTGCTTCTTCCTCATCGCTTTGAATCGCAATTGAGGATTTGCTCGCCAGCCCATGAGCGATTTCGTCGATGCTCGCAGCCAGTTTCACCCCGGCCCCGTCGATCAAATGTTCATGCACGTCCGCTGGCAGTTGGGTTTCCCGGTGTGCGCCCAGGCCTGACAGGTAGCTGAGTAGCGTGTGCGACAGCACCAGGAAGCGGAATCCGACATCCGCTTCCTTACGGAAATGCCCAGGCTCCATCAGCATATTGGCCAGTGTGGTCGACAGCGCTGCGTCGGCGTTGTGCGCGTTGCGGCGGGCCAGGCGGTAAGCCAGGTCGTCGCTTTTGCCGGCCGCGTATTGCTGCATGATCTGGCGCAAGTAAATGCTGTTGCAGGCCAAGGTGTTGGCCAGCACTTTGTTCAGGCGTCGGCCCTGCCAGTCCGGCAGGAACAGGAACACCGCGAGCCCGGCGATCAGGCTGCCGAGCAAGGTATCGAACAGCCGTGGCAGGAACAGCCCGTAACCGTCACCCACCTGGTTGAAGCAGAACAGCACCATCAGGGTGATCGCCGCCGTCGCCAGGGTGTAGCGGGTGGTGCGGTTGGTAAAGAACACCACCCCGGCGGCAATAGCGAAACACGACTGGATCAGCGGGTTCGGGAACAGGTCGAACAACGCCCAGGCCAGGGTCAGGCCGATGGCGGTGCCGATGATCCGTTGACCGAGTTTGCGGCGGGTGGCGCCGTAGTTCGGTTGGCAAACGAACAGCGTGGTGAGGATGATCCAGTAGCCTTGGGACGGGTGAATCAAATGCACCATGGCGTAGCCAATGCTCAAGGCCAGGGGCAATCGCAGGGCATGGCGGAACAGCAGCGAGGTCGGCGTCAGCTGCGTGCGCAAGCGCAGCCACACGTCCTTGAGGCTGCGCGGCGAACGGTCGAGCAAGCTGCTGTCGGTGGCGTCGGCCAGGGCGTCGGGGTTGCTGGCATCGCTGAGCAAGCGGTCGAGAGTGCCAAGGTTGGCCGCCAGTGCCCGCAGTGAACGCAGCAAGCCGCGCCAGGCCGGGTTGCTCTGGATGCGCAGATGTTCCAGGGAGGCATCCAGGTCGCTCAGGGCCTCGGCGAAACTGGCGTCATAGGTGAACGGCTGGCGCATCTGGATCGATTCGGCCAGGGCTCGGCAAGCTTTGCCTTGCTGACGCAACAGGCGCTGACAGCGGAACATTACGTCGCTGTGGAAGAAGGCGTCGGCCAGGGCGTTGTATGGATAGTGCGATGAGCTGGCGCGTTCGTGGATGTCCTGCGCGAGGAAGTACAGTTTCAGGTAGCGGCTGACTTTCGACCCCGGGCGACCGTTGCCAACCCGGTGCAGGATGATTTCCTTGGCAGCGTTCAATGCCGCCACCACCCGACCGTTCTGCTGGGCCAGTTCCAGGCGCCGCGCCTCCACGTCCATCTGCCGGATCGGCTCGAACAGCGAGGATTTGAGCTTCAGGTAAAAGCCCAGCTCGCGGAACAGGCGCGCGAGGCTCTGCTGCACCGGCTGATTGGAAAACAGCGCCTGCCACAACACCGAGAGCAGGCCGTACCAGGCGGCACCGGCCACCAGCAGCACCGGCTCGTGCCAGACATCGATGACCGCGCCGCCGCGCTGGTCCACGCCGATCATGGTGTAGACCGAAAGGATCAACGTCGCCGAGGCAATCGCGCCATAGCGCTCGCCCAAGGCGCCGAGCATGGTCAGGCAGAACGCGGCCAGGGCGAAGGCGATGATAAACAGCGAGGGGTAGGGGAAGAGCAGCTCGACGGACAGGGCGGCAACCGCGAAACACACCAGCGTCACCGCCAGCGCGTTGAGACGGCCCTGCCAGCTGTCGTCGGTTTCGGCCAGGGCACTGGCGATAATCCCCAGGAACAACGGGATCAGCAGGCCCATTTCATCCTGATACCAACACAGCGCCATGGTGCCGGTCAGGGCAATGAATACCCGCACGCTGTAGCTGAATTTATCCAGCGCCCAGAGGCGACGCAGAGACTGGCGGAACGAAGTCGATGACATGAAATGCGAAGGCCTTCCGAGGCAATGACGCTAAATTGAGCCACTAATGACGCCGACGCAATGGCGTCGATCACATCAGACAGCAAAATCTGTTCCTTCCTTGGCGATATACCGCCTCTGTAGGAGCTGCCGAAGGCTGCGATCTTTTGACTTTGCTTTTCAAGATCAAAAGATCGCAGCCTCGTTTCACTCGGCAGCTCCTACAGGGGTGGTGCGATCAGACGTACTGCGCGGCGGCATACCCGGATGCCCAGGCCCACTGGAAGTTGAACCCGCCCAGGTGCCCGGTCACGTCCAGCACTTCGCCGATGAAGTACAGCCCCGGGCTTTTCAGCGATTCCATGGTCTTGGACGACACTTCATTGGTGTTGACGCCACCCAGGGTCACCTCGGCGGTGCGATAGCCTTCGGTGCCCGCCGGCACGACTTTCCAGCTCGCCAGTTTTTCCGCGATATCGGCCAGTTCCGCGTGGGTGTACTGCTTCATCGGTTTGGACACGAACCAGTTGTCCGCCAGCAGGTTGGCCATCTTCTTGGTGAAGATTTCCCCGAGCAGGGTTTTCAGCTCGCTATTGGGGCGTTCGGCCTGTTGCTGTTGCAGCCAGTCCGGTACGTCGTGATCCGGCAGCAGGTTGATCTCGACGGTATCGCCGGATTCCCAGAACGACGAGATCTGCAAAATCGCCGGGCCGCTGAGGCCGCGGTGGGTGAACAGGATGTTCTCGCGAAAGCTCTGGTCATTGCAGCTCACCAGGCAATCCACCGACGTGCCAGACAACTCGGTGCACAAGGCCTTGAGCTGATCGGTGATGGTGAACGGCACCAGGCCGGCGCGGGTTGGCAGCAGTTCGTGGCCAAACTGTTTGGCCACCTGGTAACCGAAGCCGGTGGCGCCCAGGGTCGGGATCGACAGGCCGCCGGTGGCGATCACCAGGGATTCGCACGTTATCTGGTCGAGCGTCGTGTCCAGCAAATAGCCCTTTTCGAGCTTCTCGATGGTCTGGATCGACGTGTCCAGGTGCAGGCTGACGCCGACCTGGTCGCACTCATTCAGGAGCATTTCCAGGATGTCGCTGGATTTGTTATCGCAGAACAACTGGCCGAGTTTTTTCTCGTGATACGGCACGCCATGCTTGGCCACCATGCCGATGAAATCCCACTGTGTGTAGCGGGCCAGGGCGGATTTGCAGAAGTGTGCATTCTGCGAGAGGAAATTGCCAGGTTCCGTGTACATGTTGGTGAAATTGCAGCGGCCACCGCCCGACATCAGGATTTTCTTGCCGGCCTTGTTGGCATGGTCCAGCAGCAACACCTTGCGCCCGCGCCCGGCGGCGGTCAGCGCACACATCAACCCTGCGGCGCCAGCGCCAATGATCACGACTTCGGTAGAGCGCAAAACGGTGTCCTCACAAATCTCACAGAGGTTACGGTCCCTGTAGGAGCGAGCTTGCTCGCGATGGGCGTCAACGATAACGCTGGCAGCCTGGCTCCACGCGGTGGGCTCAGGTTTTTCGCGAGCAAGCTCGCTCCTACAAGAGGAGGGCGGTGCGTTTTTACAAGATGCGCACGCGCAACGAACGGCCCTTGATCTTGCCGTCGTTCAAGCGCTGCAAGGCCTGCTTGGCGACGCCACGCTCCACGGCCACATAGGCCTGGAAGTCGAAAATCGCGATTTTGCCGACCTGGGCACCGGGGATGCCGGCATCACCGGTCAGTGCGCCGAGAATGTCGCCCGGGCGAACCTTGTCCTTACGGCCGGCAGCGATGCACAGCGTGCTCATCTGCGGCAACAGCGGACCACCACCCTTGGAGGTGAGGTTGTCGACCTGATCCCAGGTCAATGGCGTCTGCTGCAATTGCTCGATGGCTTGTGCGCGCTGTGCTTCGGACGGCGCGACAAGGCTGATCGCGAGGCCTTTCTCACCGGCGCGACCGGTACGGCCGACACGGTGGATGTGGATTTCCGAATCACGGGCCAGTTCGACGTTGATCACCATGTCCAGGGAATCGATGTCGAGACCGCGGGCGGCAACGTCGGTGGCGACCAGCACCGAAGTGCTGCGGTTGGCGAACATCGCCAATACCTGGTCGCGGTCACGCTGTTCCAGATCGCCGTGCAGGCCGACGGCGGAAATGCCTTTGGCGGTCAGGTGGTCGACGGTTTCCTGAACCTGCTGCTTGGTGTAGCAGAAAGCTACGCAAGAGGCCGGGCGGAAGTGGCCAAGCACCTTGGTCACCGCACTCATGCGGTCGTCCGGGGAAATCTCGTAGAAGCGCTGCTCGATCTGCGTGTCGTCGTGGAACGCTTCGGCCTTCACCTGCTGCGGGTTACGCATGAACTTCGAGGCCAACTGCTTGATGCCTGTCGGGTAGGTGGCGGAGAACAGCAGTGTCTGGCGACGCTCCGGGGCCTGCATGATGATTTCTTCGATGGAATCGTAGAAACCCATGTCGAGCATGCGGTCGGCTTCGTCGAGGATCAGGGTGTTGAGGCCGTGGAGTACCAGCGAGCCCTTGCGCAGGTGCTGCTGAATACGCCCCGGGGTGCCGACGATGATGTGCGCGCCATGTTCCAGCGAAGCGATCTGCGGGCCGAGGGACACGCCGCCGCACAGGGTCAGGACCTTGATGTTGTCTTCGGCACGGGCCAGGCGGCGGATTTCCTTGGCGACCTGGTCAGCCAGCTCGCGGGTCGGGCACAGGATCAGCGCCTGGCAACCGAAGTAGCGCGGATTGATCGGGTTCAGCAGGCCGATGCCGAACGCGGCGGTCTTGCCGCTGCCGGTCTTGGCCTGGGCGATCAGGTCCATCCCCTTGAGGATCACCGGCAAGCTTTGCGCCTGGATCGGCGTCATCTGGGCATAACCGAGGGAGTCGAGGTTAGCCAGCATGGCGGCGGACAGCGGCAAAGTATTAAATTCGGTGGCGATGGTGGTCACGGGACTGGCCTGCAAAACAAAATGTCGCGCAGTGTACCAGCCCGGTGGCCATTCGCCCGTAGTTTCCGGACGAGAAGTAGCCGAGCGATGACCAGGCAAGGCGAAAACAGGCGAGAAAGCGGAGTTGGCTTTAGCCAATGAGCATTTCGAGTCTGTTTTCAACGCAGCATGGTCGAGCGCAGGCACTTATCGTCCGGAAACTAAGGCTCTATGTGTTGTTCCGGACGCTTAACACGCCGTCCGTCATTCCGTGACAGCTGGGAAAAGATCGTCGCGGCCAGCATTGCCATGATTCCCACCGTCACAAACGTCAGTTGAAACGCGCCCAGAACTGTCTGCACGCCGTCGTTTCCAATCTCCGCGGTAAAGCCACCGAGCAACGCACCGGCGCACGCAACGCCCAGGCTCAGGGACAACTGTGCGACCACCGACAACAAACTGTTGCCGCTGCTGGCGCTGGCGTCGTCGAGGTCGATCAGGGTCACGGTGTTCATCGCGGTGAACTGCAAGGAGTTGATCGCCCCGAGGATCGCCAGCAGGCACAGCAGCAGCCAGTACGGCGTCTGCTCGCTGACCAGGCCCATGCTCGCCAGCATGATCCCCAGCGCCAGGGTGTTGCCGGTGAGCACGATGCGATAACCCAAACGCTCGATCAGCGGCCGCGCGACCCACTTGGCGATCATCGCCGCCGCCGCAAGCGGCAGCATGCTCATCCCGGCCTGGGACGGCGAATAGCCCAGCGCCACTTGCAGCAGCAATGGCACCAGAAAGGGCAGGGCGCCGCTGCCGAGACGGGCGAACAGGTTGCCGATAATGCCCACGGCAAAGGTCCGGGTCTTGAACAGCGACGGCGCGAACAGCGGGTTCTCGATGTGCCCGGCACGCAGCCAATACGCTGCCAGGCAAGCCATGCCGCCGAACAGCAGCAACATTACCCGCAAATGCGGCAGGTGCAGCTCGCCCAGGCCTTCCATGGCGATGGTGATCAGAATCATCGCCGCGCCGAACAGCACGAAACCCAGGCTATCGAAACGGGTGCGCTCGGTACCGCGAAGGTCGGGGATGAATTTCCACACGGCGTAGCAACCGACGACGCCGACGGGCAGGTTGATCAGGAAGATCCAGTGCCAGGTCAGGTATTGCACCATCCAGCCGCCCATGGTCGGACCGATCAAGGGGCCGAGCAACCCGGGAATGGTGATGAAACCCATGATCCGCACCAGTTCCGAACGCGGGTAGGCGCGCAACACTACCAGCCGCCCGACCGGCAACATCAACGCGCCACCCAGGCCCTGGATCACCCGGGCACCGATCAGCATGCTCAAGCTGCTCGACAGCGCGCAGAGCAGCGAACCGAAGCTGAACAACAGAATCGCGCTGAAGAAGATCTTTTGGGTGCCGAAGCGATCGGCGATCCAGCCCGAAGCCGGGATCAGCAACGCGACCGTGAGCATGTAGGCGATGATCACGCCCTGCATGCGCAATGGGTCTTCGGCCAAGTCGCGGGCCATGGCTGGCAGGGCAGTGTTGAGAATCGTCCCGTCGAGGGACTGCATGAAGAAGGCGATGGCGACGACCCACGGCACCCAGCGGGCGGTGACAGCGTCGAGAGGTGGGCGGTTGGGCATGGGACCTCTTGTCAGTGTGAGCTTTACTCCGTTCCTGCAGGAGCGAGCCTGCTCGCGATGAATGTGAAGGCGCTGCGTTTTTCCAGGCAGCACGCGTCATCGTTCACGACCATCGCGAGCAGGCTCGCTCCTACAGGGGTAGGCGTGTTTACAGTGTCAAAGTTAGTCGGCTGACCAGCGCCCCAGGCAACAACGCCGAAGCCGTCGCCCGCTGGCTGTAGGTACTGGCCGATAGCAACAACTCCCGCTCTTCGGTCAATGCTTCCAGCTGCGAACCGAGCAGGCTGAAAGCGCTGTCATCAAAACGCATGGTGCTGACCGGTGCCTGGATCTCGCCGTTCTCGACCCAGAACGTGGCAAAGCGGGTCATGCCGGTCAGGCGTGCAGCTGGTTGATCCGAGAAGTTCAGGTACCACAGGTTGCTGATGTACAACCCCGTGCCCAATTGCTTGAGGATGTCCGCGTCAGGCAATGCCCCGGCTTTCATGTTCAGTGCGCTCGGTGATTCACCGCCGCTGGCGCCATTGGCAGTCAAACCGTATTCAGCGGCGCTGCGCGAGCCGACCAGTTGCGCCCCGGTCTTGCCGTCGACGATCAACTTAAGGTCGCTGCGCGGATAACCCTCATCGGAAAACGCCGGGCTCAGCGAGCCGCTGACTTTTTCATCCAGCGAGACCAGCGGGCTGAACGCGCTGTCACCCCCGTAGAGCTTTTGCAGCGGGCTGCTTTTGCTGGCAATCGACTGTGCCGAGAAACCACCCCAGCACAGCATGCCCATGATTTCTTCCAGCGCCGCCGGTGCCAGGTAGGCGCGGTACTGGCCGGGCGCCAGGGTGCGCAGCGGCCGACCCAGAAACTCAAGCTGCTCGCGGGCTTGCTGGAAGCGTTTGGTAAAGCCTTCGCTGCTCCAGTCGTGCCCGGCGTAGCTGGCTTTCACGGCCTGGCCATTCTCGTGGAACAGGCTGAAGTCGAAATTGAAACTGTTGGCCTGATGCCAGCCGAAGGCGCCCGAAGAACTGGCAAAGCCACGACTGATAGGCCCTGCAGCATAGAATCCGACCAGATCCAGGCCTTCGGCGGCCTGGGTGATTTGCGCGACGACCTGCTCGGTGTCCGGCAGCGGGTGCGACTGCACGTTGTCGCTCTGCCAGCCGTTGTGGTTGAGCAGCAAGTAAGGGTCCGCAGGCAACAGTGGCAGGGTTTCACGCAACTGTTGCAGACCTTCGCTCAGGCGCTGCGCATCCACCTGCGGATCGCCGGCCAGGGTGATGTGCAGGTCGGCATGGCGGCCTTCGTTGATCAGCTTCAGTCCGATACTCGCCTGCTGCACCTGACCGGCCTGACGCACCTTGGCGTGGTTGAAACGTACGAAGGCCGACGACTCGGCGGCGTAGCTGAGGGTGAACTGCTCAGGCTCGTGAAGCGCTTCACGCAGGCTGTTGACCAGTGCCTTGAACGACGCGGACTGGCTGTTTGAAGGATTCATCAGGCGTCTCCTCCGAATACATCAACGTTGCTGAACACGCAGGCCGGTGATGCGTGACCGACGCGGATCACCTGGTTCGGTTCACCCTTGCCGCAGTTCGGTGTGCCGAGGACCTTGAAGGTACTGGCATCGCCGACGGCGCTGAGGCTCTTCCAGAATTGCGCGGAGATGCCCCGGTAATTGGGGTTCTTGACCACGCCCTTGAGTTCGCCGTATTCGATAATTTGGCCCCATTCGCAACCGAACTGGAATTTGTTGCGCGCATCGTCGATCGACCATGAACGGTTGGTCGACATCAGCACGCCGTGTTCGATACCGCCGATCAGCCGTTCGATGGACTGATCGCCAGGCTCGATGTTGAGGTTGGCCATGCGGTCGATGGGCGGGCGGTTCCAGCCGCAGGCACGGCTGTTGGCGACGCCGTCCATGCCGGCACGGAATTGTGACAACGCACCACCCAGCGGGCGCAGCAACAGGCCTTCACGGATCAGGAACTGTTTACTGGCGGGCGTGCCGTCGTCGTCATGGCCGTAACTGGCGAGCTCCTCGGGGATGTCCGGGTCGAAGGTCACGTTGAGCAGGCCGGAACCGTATTGCAGGCGGCCGAAATCACTGGCTTTGACGAAACTGGTGCCGGCGTAATTGCGCTCGTCGCCGAGGATGCGGTCCAGCTCCAGCGGGTGGCCGATGGACTCGTGGATTTGCAGCATCATCTGATCGGGCATCAGCAGCAGGTCGCGCTTGCCTTGCGGGGTGTTCGGCGCCAGGAGCAATTGCAGGGCCTGATCGGCCACCTGGGCACCGGCACCGATCAGGCCGCAGCGGCTGATGACGTCCGCCGCGCCTTGCTGGCCGAAATTCTCGCGGCCAAGGCTGCGGGTCTGGCTGTCGTTGCCGTCGTAGGCCGTGACGTCCAGGCCAGGGTAGACAAAGCGTTGGGCCTGGCGCAGTTCGGCACCGGCGCTGTTGAGGTAAATCTGCTCGACGTGGGTGATGCCGAGGCTGACCTGCCAGTTTACCAAGCGTTCGTCCTTGGGCACGGCAGCCGACTCGGTACCGAGCAGTTGGTAGCAGTCGCTCAGGGACGGGAAGGCCTGGTCGAGGTTGGGCGAAAAGTAATCGGCGCGGTCGCTGGAAACAGCCTGTTCACGCAGGTCCAGCAAGGCGTGGGGCTTGAGTCGGCGGGCCTGGAGTTCGGCGCGTTCGAGGGCGGCTTGCAGGCCTTGTTGCGACAGGTCGTTGGTCGCCGCATAGGCCTCGACGCCATTGACCCGCACGGTCAGCATCGCCCCTTCGTCACGGCTCAGGCTCGGCGGTTCGGCGACGTTCTTGCGCACCGACAGGTACTGCCCGGATTCGCGCACATAACGCAGGGAAAAGAATTCGGCACCCGTGCGCAAGGCGGCGAAGCGCTGCTTGAGCTGGGGATGGAAATCGAACATTCGTGAACCTCCTGGGTATGGAGTGGCGATGGAGCGGTGCTGCGAGGGGGGGAACGATTGCGTGGCGCTAGATTAGGCCTGCGAGGGGGGAGGATCAAGTTTGGATCTGTGGAAGGGGGATTACTGGGAGCTGTGTGTTGTTTGATCGGGTGCCATCGCGAGCTTGCTCGCGATGGGTTCGACGCGGTCTGCCGCCTTACGCCGTCTGGCTCACTTCCCGCACCGGCTTGCCCTTCACCGGTGCTTCACCCGCCACGTAGTAAGTGGCGGTGCTGCGCGGCAACGGCTTGCGGCCACGGATCTTGTCGGCGATTTTCTCGGCCATCATGATCGTGGGTGCGTTGAGGTTACCGGTGGTGATGATCGGCATGATCGAGGCATCGACCACACGCAGGCCTTGCATGCCATGCACGCGACCTTCGCTATCGACCACGGCCATCTCGTCGGTGCCCATCTTGCACGAGCAGGACGGGTGGAACGCGGTTTCGGCGTGCTCGCGGATGAACTTGTCCAGCTGCTCGTCGCTTTGCACGTCGATGCCCGGGCTGATCTCGCGGCCACGGAAGGCGTCCAGCGCAGGCTGCTGCATGATTTCACGGGTCAGGCGGATGCCGTCGCGGAATTCCTGCCAGTCCTGCTCGGTGGCCATGTAGTTGAACAGGATGCTCGGGTACTGGCGCGGGTCCTTGGACTTGGCCTGGATGCGACCACGGCTTGGCGAACGCATGGAGCCCATGTGCGCCTGGAAACCGTGCTCTTTCACACCGTTGCTGCCGTTGTAGTTAATCGCCACCGGCAGGAAGTGGTACTGGATGTTCGGCCATTCGAATTCCGGACGGGTGCGGATGAAACCGCCGGCTTCGAACTGGTTGCTGGCGCCGATGCCGGTGCCGTTGAACAGCCATTCGGCACCGATGGCTGGCTGGTTGTGCAGGAGCAGCGACGGGTACAGCGAAACCGGTTGGGTGCAAGCGTATTGCAGGTACAACTCAAGGTGATCCTGCAGGTTTTCACCGACACCCGGCAGGTCGTGGACCACTGGAATGTCGAGCTTGTTCAGCAACTCGGCCGGGCCGACGCCGGAGCGTTGCAGGATCTGCGGCGAAGCGATGGCGCCGGAGCACAGCAGCACTTCCTTGCGCGCTTTGACTTCAACTCGCTCTTCAGCGGCGCCGACCAGGTAACGCACGCCGACCGCACGCTTGCCTTCGAACAGGATCTTGTCGGTCAGGGCGTGGGTGACGATGGTCAGGGTCGAACGCTTCTTGGCGACGTCCAGGTAGCCGCGGGCGGTGGAGGCACGACGACCCTTGGGCGTCACGGTGCGGTCCATCGGGCCGAAGCCTTCCTGCTGGTAGCCGTTCAAGTCTTCGGTACGTGGGTAACCGGCCTGCACGCCCGCTTCAACCATGGCGTGGAACAGCGGGTTGTTGCCGGCTTTAGGCGTGGTCACGCTGACCGGGCCGTCGCCACCGTGGTAGTCGTTCGGGCCGATGTCACGGGTTTCCGCTTTACGGAAATACGGCAGGCAGTCCAGGTACGACCAGTCTTCCAGGCCTGGCAGTTTCGCCCAGCCGTCGTAGTCCATGGCGTTGCCGCGGATGTAGCACATGCCGTTGATCAGCGAGGAACCGCCCAGACCCTTGCCGCGACCGCATTCCATGCGGCGACCGTCCATGTGCGGCTCAGGATCGGTTTCGTAGGCCCAGTTGTAGCGACGGCCTTGCAGCGGGAACGCCAGGGCGGCCGGCATCTGCGTGCGGAAATCCATGCGGTAGTCCGGGCCGCCCGCTTCGAGCAGCAGGACGGTGACGCCGGCGTCTTCGGTCAGACGGGTCGCCAGGGTGTTACCGGCCGAGCCGGCACCGATGATGATGTAGTCGAATTCTTGGGACATTGAATGCACCCTCTTTGAAGTTGGTCAGGTCAGGCCTGACGAGTGCTGCGCACTCGATTCGCTGGCAAGCCAGCTCCTACAGGTCATGCGCTGCCCTTTGTAGGAGCGGGCTTGCCCGCGAAGGGGGCCTCGCAGGCAATACAAGACTCGGGGTTAGAACACCGAGACGTAATCGCCCAGCTCGACCTGTACCGATTTGATGCGGGTGAAGTTGTTCAGCGAGCTGATGCCGTTCTCACGGCCGACACCCGACTGCTTGTAGCCGCCAACCGGCATCTTCGCGTCGGACTCGCCCCAGGCGTTGATCCAGCAGATACCGGCTTCCAGTTGATGAATCACGCGGTGCGCGCGGTTCAGGTCGCGGGTGACGATACCGGCGGCCAGGCCGAAGTCGGTGTCGTTGGCGCGACGGATCACTTCTTCTTCGGTTTCGTAGGTGAGGATCGCCATCACCGGGCCAAAGATTTCTTCACGCACGATGGTCATGTCGTCGGTGCAGTCGGTGAACACGGTCGGGGCCACGAACGCACCCTTGGCGAATTCGCCGTCGGTCAGGCGTTCGCCGCCGCACAGGACGCGGGCGCCTTCTTCCTTGCCCTTGGCGATGTAGCCCAGCACGCTTTCCATGTGGGCGAAGCTGACCAGTGGGCCGAAGTTGGTGTTTTCGTCTTCCGGGTTGCCGACGCGGATGCGCGCAACGCGCTCAACGATTTTGGCTTCGAAAGCGGTTTTCAGGTGAGCCGGTACGAACACGCGAGTGCCGTTGGTGCAGACCTGGCCGGAGCTGTAGAAGTTGGCCATCATCGCGGTGTCGGCAGCGCGATCGAGGTCGGCGTCGTCGCAGATGATCAGCGGGGATTTGCCGCCCAGTTCCATGGTCACGTCCTTGAGCGACGAAGCCGAAGCGCTGGCCATGACTTTCTTGCCGGTATCGGTGCCGCCGGTGAAGGAGACTTTCTCGATGCGCGGGTGCTCGGTCAGCCAGGTGCCGACTTCGCGGCCGCTGCCGGTCAGGACGTTGAACACGCCGTTTGGCACGCCGGCTTCGGTGTAGATCTCGGCCAGTTTCAGGGTGGTCAGCGAGGTGACTTCACTTGGCTTGAAGATCATCGCGTTACCGGCCGCCAGGGCAGGTGCGGATTTCCACAGGGCGATCTGGATCGGGTAGTTCCACGCGCCGATACCGGCCACGATGCCCAGCGGCTCGCGACGGGTGTAGACGAACGAAGTGGTGCGCAGCGGGATCTGCTCGCCTTCGATGGCCGGTACCAGGCCAGCGTAGTACTCCAGCACGTCAGCACCGGTGACGATGTCGACGTAGCGGGTTTCGGAGTAGGCCTTGCCGGTGTCCAGGGTTTCCAGGGCGGCCAGTTCGTCGTTGCGCTCGCGCAGGATTTCCACGGCACGACGCAGGATGCGCGAACGCTCCATCGCGGTCATTGCAGCCCAGATTTTCTGGCCCTTTTCGGCACTGACCACAGCGCGCTCGACGTCTTCCTTGGTCGCACGTTGTACTGTTGCGAGGACTTCACCGTTAGCCGGGTTGATGGCTTCGAAAGTGGCGTCGCTGCTGGCGTCACTGTAAGCGCCATCGATGTAGAGTTTTTGCAGTTCGAAACGGGCCATAGAGTCCTCGCAAGAGCATTAAGTGGTTGGCACGGTCCGGTGGTTGAGCGTTTATGTGTGCTCTAACTCACCCGCTTGGCCAGTTGTGTATCCATGTATTCGTAAGCGATCCGTTGCGCCTGCTCAGTGTCGAAAGCATCTCCCGACAGCGCGCCGCGCAACCACAAACCGTCGATCAACGCTGCCAGGCCCCGGGCGGCACTGCGCGCATCATTGAGCGGCAGCACACGGCGGAACTGGCAGCACAGGTTGGAATACAGACGGTGATCGTTGATCCGCTGCAACCTGTGCAAAGACGGCTGGTGCATGCTGGTGGCCCAGAAGGCCAGCCAGGTTTTCATTGCCGGGCCATTGACCTGGCTGGCGTCGAAGTTGCCTTCGATGATCACCTGCAGATGCGCCCGGGGGCTGTCATCTTTCAGCGCCTGTCGGCGCGCGGTGACGCTCTCGCTCAGGACCGTCATCAGGTGCCCCATGGTGGCGGCGATCAGGCCATTCTTGTCCTGAAAGTAGTGACTGATGATGCCGTTCGAGACACCGGCCAAGCGGGCGATCAGCGCAATGCTGGCGTCCCCCATTCCGACCCGATCGACGGCCTGCAAAGTGGCTTCGATCAATTGCTGGCGGCGGATGGGTTGCATACCGACCTTGGGCATCTTGCACATCTCCTTAGGCCTTCCGGTGGACGCAGGACGGCTACCGGGTTGAAGGCCAGTCTATTTTGTTTTGATTGAACGTTCAATCAACAAAGAATAAGATCTGCGACAAATCGTCGCTGTCTACAGAATTTTCCTACATGTAGCGACGGAAAAAACGACTTCCGAAACTGCTCGAAACCTACGCGCTGCGGCGCTCCAGGGGTTTCGGGCTTTTTTCGGGCTGTCTTTATATCACCCGCCGGTCGGCTGCCCACTAACCGATTGGTCGGGTACCCGTTTGTCTTGCGTTCTTCTCTCGCACTGCCCGGAGCATCTGCGCCATGAGTTCTGCCTCACTAATAAAGACCCCACCCGAGAAGGTGACGGTCAACGGTTGGGTGTTCTACACCTCTACCGCGTTGATTCTGTTGTTGACCGCCATTCTGATCATCGCCCCGCAAGAGGCCGGCAGAATGCTCGGCATTGCCCAGGCCTGGTTGTCCCGCAGCTTCGGCTGGTACTACATGGTGGTGATCGCCGCTTATCTGGTTTTTGTGGTTGGCCTGGCGTTTTCGTCCTACGGCAAACTCAAGCTCGGCAGCAAGGACGACACCCCGGACTTCAGCTATGGCGCCTGGGCGGGGATGCTGTTTTCGTCGGGTATCGGCATCTCGTTGCTGTACTTCGGTGCTTCCGAGCCGCTGGACCACTACTTCAACCCACCGGAAGGTGTGGCCGGCAGCAACCTTGCCGCCCGTCAGGCCGTTCAGCTGACATTCCTGCACTGGGGCCTGCACGGCTGGGCGATTTACGCACTGGTCGGTCTGGCCGTTGCCTATTTTGCTTACCGTCATAACCAGCCGTTGGCGTTGCGTTCGGCGCTGTATCCGCTGGTGGGCGAGCGTTGGGTCAAGGGCGCGGCCGGGCATGCGGTGGACGGTTTTGGCATGTTCGTGACCCTGCTGGGTCTGGTGACCAATCTGGGGATTGGTTCGCTGCAAGTGTCGTCGGGGCTGGAAAACCTGTTCGGCATGGAGCACAGCAACACCAACCTGCTGATCGTGATCATTGTGATGAGCACCGTGGCGACCATCGCTGCCGTGTCGGGCGTGGAAAACGGCATCCGTCGTCTGTCCAACCTCAACATCGTGCTGTTCAGCGGCCTGCTGATTTTCGTCCTGTTGTTTGGCCCGACCCTGCATCTGCTCAACGGCTTCGTGCAGAACGTCGGTGACTACCTGAACGGCGTGGTGCTGAAGACTTTCGACCTCTATGTGTACGAAGGCGACAGTGAGAAGTCCGACCGCTGGCTGGGCCTGTGGACCCTGTTCTACTGGGCCTGGTGGATTTCCTGGGCGCCATTCGTGGGAATGTTCATCGCGCGTATTTCCCGTGGTCGCACGGTGCGCGAGCTGGTCGCCGGCGTGCTGCTGATTCCGCTGGGCTTCACTCTGGCGTGGCTGTCGATCTTCGGCAACTCGGCCCTGGACCTGGTGATGAACCACGGGGCGGTAGAGCTCGGGAAGACGGCGCTGGAACAGCCGTCCATGGCGATCTACCAGTTGCTTGAGCATTACCCGGCGTCGAAAGTGGTGATCGGCGTGTCGATCTTTGTCGGTTTTGTGCTGTTCCTGACCCCGGCGGATTCCGGCGCGGTGATGATGGCCAACCTGTCCTGCAAGGGCGGCAATGTCGACGAAGACGCACCGCACTGGCTGCGGATCTTCTGGTCGGCGGTGATCACCCTGGTGACCATCGGCCTGCTGTTCGCCGGCAACTTCGAAGCCATGCAAACCATGGTGGTGCTGGCCGGTCTGCCGTTCTCGGTGGTGCTGGTGTTCTTCATGTTTGGCTTGCACAAGGCCATGCGCCAGGATGTGCAGATCGAACAGGAACAAGCCGAGTTGGCGGCACGCGGTCGTCGTGGCTTCAGCGAGCGCTTGACCCAACTGGACCTGCAACCGAACCAGTCGGTCGTGCAGCGTTTCATGGACAAGCACGTTAGCCCGGCGCTGGAAGATGCGACGGTGCAAATGCGTGCTCGAGGTCTGCAAGTGCAGACGCTGCTGGGCAAGTCCAAGCGCTGCATGGGCGTGCGGGTCGAGATGGAAGAGGGCAATCCTTTCGTCTACGAAGTCAGCCTGGACGGGTACCTGGCCACACCGACCGAATCGGCTCAGTCCGATGAGGCGCGTCAGCGTTACTACCGTGCCGAGGTGTATCTGCATAACGGCAGCCAGGACTACGACTTGATGGGCTTCACCCAGGATCAGATCACCCGTGATGTGCTCGATCAGTTTGAAAGCCATCGGCAGCTCCTTGGCCGCGTCTATAGCTGAGTGAACGAAACCTGTTGCAGCGCATAGCTTGTAGGAGCTGGCTTGCCAGCGAAGGATCCACCGCGGTGTGTCTGACGCGCCGCCTTCGCTGGCAAGCCAGCTCCTACAGAGGTGGCGGTGATTCAAGCAATGGGTTCAAACAAAAACGCCGCGATCTCTCGCGGCGTTTTCGTTTCTGTTGCCTTACCCCAGGTTCTTGCCGAGCAGCGCGTGATACAGCTCGCTGTCGCCGAGAATCCCCACCACCTTGTTGTTGTTGTCGTGCAGCACCAGTTTGTTGCCGGTCTGATAACGAATCTGCAGCGCATCGCGCATGCCGATGTTCGAGTCCACCAGGGTTGGTCGACGACCCAGGCCTTCAACGGCCTGACCCGGTACCCAGTTCTGCAAGTCCAGGGCAGACCCGTTCTGGCGAGCGCCCTTGATGGTGTTGCCCTCGGCCAGGTCCAGCCACGAATCGCCGCCCGGATCCAGGCATACCGAACCGTTGATACGTTTGCAGTTGTCCAGGGTGCGCATCAGGCTGCGACCGCACAGTACGTTCAGCGGGTTGGTGTGAGCCACGAAGGTCCGCACGTAGTCGTCCGCAGGGTTGAGGACGATTTCTTCCGGCTTGCTGTACTGGATGATCCGGCCGTCTTTCATGATCGCGATACGGCTGCCGAGTTTCAGCGCTTCATCAAGGTCGTGGCTCACGAAGACGATGGTCTTGTGCAGCTTGCGTTGCAGTTCCAGCAGTTCGTCTTGCAGGCCCTGACGGATCAGCGGGTCGAGTGCCGAGAACGGTTCGTCCATCAGCAGAATGTCAGCGTCCATCGCCAGGGCACGGGCCAGGCCCACGCGTTGCTGCATACCACCGGACAACTCATCGGGTTTCTTGTTGCGCCACTGGGCCAGGCCCACCAGCTCAAGCTTTTCGTCCACCAGTTTGCGTCGTTCTTTCTCGGGACGACCCTGCATTTCCAGGCCGAAGCTGATGTTTTCGCGAACGGTCAGCCAGGGCATCAGGGCGAACTTCTGGAACACCATCGCAATGCGCTTGGTGCGCATCATTTTCAGTTCGGCGGGGCTGCAGGACGCGATGTCGATCTGCTTGCCTTCGTGCTCGACGAACAACTTGCCACGGCTGACAGTGTTGAGGCCGTTGATGCAGCGCAGCAGGCTGGACTTGCCGGAGCCGGACA
This sequence comes from Pseudomonas sp. GL-R-19, assembly GCF_019956375.1. Classification (NCBI taxonomy): domain Bacteria; kingdom Pseudomonadati; phylum Pseudomonadota; class Gammaproteobacteria; order Pseudomonadales; family Pseudomonadaceae; genus Pseudomonas; species Pseudomonas sp. GL-R-19. The sequence continues at coordinate 156,202 of NZ_JAHBDJ010000092.1, forward strand.
GGCCCATCAGTACGCAGATTTCACCTTTTTCGATATCCAGGCTGGCTTTTTCAACGCCGACAATCTGCCCGGTCTTTTTCAGGATCTCGTTACGGGTCATGCCCTGATCCAGCAGCTTGAGCGCCTCGCGTGGATCCTTGGAGAAGATAACGTCAACGTTATCGAAGCGAATAATGCTCATGCGTCACCCCCTACTTTGGCGTCGGGTTGTTTGCAGATACGGTCGAGCATGATCGCCAGCAGTACGATCGCCAGGCCTGCTTCGAAGCCCAGGGCGATATCAGCAGTGTTCAGTGCGTTGACCACCGGTTTGCCCAGGCCATCGGCGCCCACCAGTGCGGCGATCACCACCATCGAAAGGGACAGCATGATGCACTGGGTGATGCCTGCCGCAATGCTTGGCATGGCGTGGGGCAGTTCGATCCGCGAGAGCAGCTGACGGCGCGAGCAGCCAAAGGCCTTGCCGGCGTCCATCAATTCTTCCGGTACATCGCGGATACCCAGGTAAGTCAGGCGGATGGGCGCGGCAATCGCGAACACCACCGTGGAGATCAGGCCCGGGACCACACCCAGCCCGAAGAGGGTGAGGGTAGGAATGAGGTACACGAAAGTCGGTACGGTCTGCATCAGATCGAGTACCGGACGCATTAAAGTATAGAACATCGGCTTGTGCGCGGCGACGATGCCCAGCGGCACGCCGATAACCACGCAGACCAGGGTGGCGAACATCACCTGGGCGAGGGTTTCCATGGTTTCCTGCCAGTACCCCAGATTGAGGATCAGCAGAAAGGAGGCAACGACAAACGCGGTCAGACCCCATTTACGTTGAATGAAATGTGCCAGTAGTGCGATTAGGCCGATCAGTGCCAGCGGGTTGAACCAGGTCAGCGCAAAGGTCACGCCGTGGATCATCGTTTCCAGAGACACGGCGATTGCGTCGAAGGTGCTGGCGCCGTGTTGCGTCAACCATTCAACAAAGCCCGCGATGTACTGGCCTAGGGGTATTTTCTGATCAATCAGCATGGTAGTGAACGTCCGCATGCAAGGTAATTAACAGCCCGGACGGTGTGGGCCGTCCGGCATAAGCGATGCTCCCTAATTCAAGGCGTCAGTTTGGCTTTCACGGCCTCCAGGCCAGGTTTACCGTCAATGGTGGTCACGCCAGCGAGCCAGGTATCGAGCACCTGTGGATTCTTTTTCAGCCAGGCCTTGGCGGCCGCGTCAGGCTTCATCTTGTCGTCCAGGATGTTGCCCATCAGTTCACTTTCCATGTCGACGGTGAACTCCAGGTTCTTCAGCAACAGGCCGACGTTGCTGCACTCCTGCGCATAACCCTTGCGGGTGTTGGTCGCCACGGTGGCGGCACCGAAGTCCGGGCCGAAGAAGTCATCACCACCGGTCAGGTATTGAATCTTGAAGCGCTTGTTCATCGGGTGCGGCGCCCAGCCGAGGAACACCACGGCGGTGTCGCGTTTCTGTGCGCGGTCGACCTGCGACAGCATGCCGGCTTCGCTGGACTCGACGACCTTGAAGCCGGCGTCCTTGAGGCCGAAGGCGTTCTTGTCGATCATTGACTGGATCAGGCGGTTGCCGTCGTTGCCAGGCTCGATGCCGTAGATCTTGCCATCGAGTTCCTTCTTGAATTTGGCGATATCGGCGAAGTCATGCAGCCCCTTGTCGTACAGCGCCTGGGGGACGGCGAGGGTGTATTTGGCGCCCTTGAGGTTGGTACGCACGGTTTCCACGGTGCCGGCATCGCGGTAAGCCTTGATGTCGTTTTCCATGGTCGGCATCCAGTTGCCCAGGAACACGTCCATGTTCTTGCCGTCGGCCAGCGACTTGTAGGTCACGGGCACGGAAATCATGGTGGTCTTGGTCTTGTAGCCAAGGGCGTTGAGTACGACGCTGGTGGTCGCGGTAGTCGCGGTGATGTCGGTCCAGCCGACATCGGAGAAGTTTACGGTACTGCACTGCGCCGGTTCTGCAGCTTGCGCCAGAACCGGCAGACTAAGCATGGCGGCCAACAACAACGACGGGGAACCTTTCATGGATGGACTCCTTGGTGTTTTTTTTGGCAGTGTTCCGACTGGACCACCGCACTTATAGGTTGCGGTTGGGTGGCGTTCTGGAGACAGCTCTACCACGTCGCCTTGCAATCGAGTCGATATGATCATGTACCAGTGAAAATCTGACGCCTACAGGGTGCGTCGTATCCAGTACAGGGATGGTCGCATCCAGTGTCGGTGACGTCGTTTACAGATTTTTTCCGCCCGATTTTCCCCTCTGAACCGCAAAAAAACGGCGAAAACACGGCGTAAAAGACACGCGGCGCTGGTGGGCATGAGTGCGTCGGTTAGAGACGTCGAACAACTGGATAAAAGCTTGATGATGCGCTCATCTCGGCGGATTGCAGCTTGAGCGTAGCAGCTCCGTCAGCGTGCGCTTTTGCGTGCGCAGTGGGCCCATCCAGGAGTTCGGCAGTAATGGCTATCAGTGTTTTCGACCTGTTCAAAATCGGCATCGGCCCTTCCAGTTCACATACCGTGGGGCCCATGCGGGCGGCGGCTTTGTTTGTGCAGGGCCTGCGCGAGCGCGGGCTGCTCGAGCAGGTACGGCGTGTCGAAGTCCAGCTGTTCGGCTCTTTGTCGGCCACCGGTATCGGCCACGGCAGCGACAATGCCGTGATCATGGGCCTGATGGGCGAGTGGCCGGATGCGATCGATCCGTCGCAAATCGGCATCCGCATCGCCACCCTGCGCGAGAGCGATACGCTGCTGCTCGACAATCGCTTGCCGGTGCCCTTCATCTGGGCCCGGGACATGCGCCTGATCGACGAGAACCTGCCATTCCATCCCAACGCCATGACCTTGATAGTCGAGGGTGATGACGGCGAGTTGCATCGCGACACCTACTATTCGGTTGGCGGCGGTTTTGTCGTCGATGAGGCTCAGGCCTCCAGCGGTGTCGTCGACCTCGACCGCACTGTGTTGCCTTATGACTTTTCCAGTGCGGCCGAGCTGCTGGAACTGTGCAAAAAGCACAAGCTGCGCGTGGCTGAGTTAATGATGGCTAACGAGAGGGTGTGGCGCAGCGAGGACGAAATCCGCAGCGGCCTGATGAAGCTCTGGCGCGCCATGCAGGATTGCGTCGAACAAGGCCTGAAGCACGAAGGCATCCTGCCCGGCGGGCTGAACGTGCGCCGTCGTGCGGCCAAGCTGCACCGTAGCCTGCAGGAACTGAACAAACCCAACGTGATCGGCTCGACCTTGAGCGCCATGGAGTGGGTCAACCTGTTCGCCCTGGCGGTCAATGAAGAAAACGCCGCCGGCGGGCGCATGGTCACGGCACCGACCAACGGCGCGGCGGGGATCATTCCGGCGGTACTGCACTACTTCATGAAGTTCAGCGAAGCGGTGACCGACGCCAATGTCGTGGATTACTTCCTCAGTGCGGCGGCAGTGGGAATCCTGTGCAAGAAGAACGCCTCGATCTCCGGTGCCGAAGTCGGCTGTCAGGGCGAAGTCGGTTCGGCCTGCGCCATGGCGGCGGCCGGGCTGGCGGAAATTCTTGGCGCCACACCAGAGCAACTGTGCAACGCGGCGGAGATCGGTCTGGAGCACAACCTCGGCCTGACCTGCGACCCGGTGGGTGGACTGGTCCAGGTGCCGTGCATCGAGCGCAACGCGATTGCCGCGGTGAAGGCGATCAATGCGGCGCAAATGGCATTGCGCGGTGATGGCCAGCACTTTATTTCGCTGGACCGGGTGATCCGCACCATGCGCGATACCGGTGCCGATATGCATGACAAATATAAAGAGACATCGCGGGGTGGGTTGGCGGTTAGCGCGGTGGAGTGCTGAGACCGAGTCGCCTTCATCGCGAGCTTGTTCGCGATAGCGCCAGACCAGTCAAAACTGCGCGCTAAGTGAACACCCGCTCGAAAACGCGCCACCTTTTAGCGCGTCGCTCACAGATAAATCGGCTTGCCACTGATCGAGGGCCAACCGGCCTTCGACCGCTTGTCACCCGTGCCTGCGGTGACACTCCTTTCCATCACGGCGCAACGCCGTTCCCACAAGTGCTACCGAATTGCTCACAGCTTGTGGGCCGGGGCGCTTGCCAGTCCTGATGGCCATTTAAATCCCCCTGCCTTGCAAGACATATATAGACACATTCCGACGTCGTTTTCAGGAGTTATTGAACGCGCATTCAAAAATAGGCATGGCAATTGCTCTGTCATTACAAAGCCCGTCTCCCAAGCGAGAACGATGGCCATAAAAAGAGCCTCCGCCTGAGGCCATCACCCGCTTTGTGTGAGGAGATACCGCGATGACGACGTTCAACTCCGGGGCCCAACCCCAGAACCGTGCGCCTCAATCCATCGGCTTTCTGCTGCTGGACAATTTCACGCTGATTTCCCTGGCGTCCGCAGTGGAACCCCTGCGCATGGCTAACCAGTTGTCCGGTCGCGAGCTGTATCGCTGGACCACCCTCACCGTCGATGGCGGTCAGGTCTGGGCGAGTGACGGCTTGCAGATCACCCCCGACGCCTCAATGCACAAAGCCCCGCCAATGGACACCGTGATTGTTTGCGGTGGCATCGGCATCCAGCGCACGGTGACCCGCGAACACGTGTCGTGGCTGCAAAGCCAGGCCCGCCAGTCCCGCCGCCTCGGCGCGGTGTGCACCGGCAGCTGGGCCCTGGCCTGCGCCGGCCTGCTCGACGGTTTCGATTGCAGCGTGCACTGGGAATGCCTGGCGGCGATGCAGGAAGCTTTCCCACGGGTAGCCATGAGCACCCGTCTGTTCACCCTCGACCGTAACCGTTTCACCAGCTCGGGCGGCACCGCGCCGCTGGACATGATGCTGCACCTGATCAGCCGTGATCACGGGCGTGAACTGTCCGCCGCGATCTCGGAAATGTTTGTCTACGAGCGCATTCGTAACGAGCAGGATCACCAGCGTGTGCCGCTCAAGCACATGCTCGGCACCAACCAGCCGAAGTTGCAGGAAATCGTCGCGTTGATGGAAGCCAACCTCGAAGAGCCGATCGACCTCGACGAACTGGCGGTTTATGTCGCGGTGTCCCGTCGTCAGCTCGAGCGGTTATTCCAGAAATACCTGCACTGTTCGCCGTCGCGTTACTACCTGAAGCTGCGTTTGATCCGCGCGCGGCAATTGCTCAAGCAAACGCCGATGTCGATCATCGAAGTGGCGTCGGTCTGTGGTTTCGTGTCCACGCCGCACTTCTCCAAGTGCTACCGCGAATACTTCGGCATTCCACCGCGTGACGAGCGCGTAGGGTCCAACACCACACAACAAGTGGCGATGATGCCGCTGCCGCAAGCGCTGGTGCTGTCGCCGTTGTCCGGGCCGTTGTCGGCACTGAGCCAGGCGCGTAATGAGTCGACGTTTGCCAGTGTAAGGCTCTAGACCGGGTCGACTTCATTCGCGAGCAGGCTCGCTCCCACATTGGATCTGTGTTGTTCACAGAACCAATGTGGGAGCGAGCCTGCTCGCGAAGGCGTTTTATCGGGCGGTGTGGCTCTGCTGGTACTCCGACAACGCCGGAAGCAATTGTTTGTCGATGGCCTGGCGCACTGCCGGCAGGATCGTCGCGCTGCTGGTGTACATCTCCTTGACCATCTTGCGAAGCTCATACGCCCGAGTATCGTCCAGGCCCCTTACCACGCACTCGCAAGCCTGCTCGGCGGTGGCTCCACTGGGTACGTTGAATCCCAACGACTTGAGCTGGCCCAACAGGTCTTCCTGGTCTATCAAATCGGCGTGCATCATGACGCAATCCTTCTTCAGGGAACGGTGTCGTAGTTCGATTCTGGTGGGGGTGCCGGGTGTCGGCAAGGGCGAATTGTCGCAATGGCTCAATTGGTTATGAACATGTCGTTTTCGGCTAACCTGGCTCGCGGGGTAGTGGGCACACTGGACTCAGCTCGCTTCACGAAGGTTTGGTCACCCTCGCACGGCAGCTCCTCAACAGTACCCTCTGCCTCGATCCTGTCACGGCTTGATCGGGGCTTTTTTTCGCCTGCGGATCGGTGTTGGCAGGCCTCATGCCTTCGCTGGCAAGCCAGCTCCTACAGGGACGGTGTGATCTCTGTAGGCGCGGGCTTGCCAGCGAAGAACGATGACGCGGACTAGCGTTGCAACACGAGGATGCGCGACAACAACTCATCCCGGTCGACATAGCAACCCTGGAAATGCCGCGCCCCGGTGGCCGGGTCGAAGGCATTGCGGGCATGCAGGGTGCGGCGGTTGTCGAAGCACCACAGCTCGCCGGGATTGAGCCGCTGCATCAACCTGAATCGAGGCTCGCGGGTCATCGCGATAAAGCGCCGGTAGGCGCGATAGAGCCTGGGCATCTGTTCCACCGACGCATCGAACGGCCCGCGCAGAAAGTTTGCCATGCGGATTTCCGACACCTGTCCCAACGCATCCAGGGCAATGATCGGCGCCAGGCAGCGGTAGTCGCTGTGACGGTCCTTGTTGCGAAACTCCACGGGAATTTCACACAGGCTACTGAAGGATTCGGGGTCTTCCCGGCGCAAGGCGTCGGCGATGGCGAAACCATCGACAAAAATGCTCTCGCCACCCTCGGCGTCATTGACCAGGCAATGCAGGAACTGCAGCCCCGGTTGCAACTCACGGGTTGGTAAATCGCTGTGCAGCGGCAGGTTGAAGGCGGTGTAGGCATTGCTGTCGGCGTCGGCCCTGGATTGCACGTTGAACAGCACGCCGAAATTGCTCTCGCGGATGAAGGAAATCCGTTGGGCGATCAGTTTCAGTGAGCCGAGCTCGGTGGGCACGCCACGGACCTGGGTCAATCCTACGTCCCGTACCGCCAACAACCATTGCAACAAGGCGTCGGAGTCGTTCATCAGCGCTTGATACTCGAACACCGGCAACTGCAAATCGCTGTGCCAGAGCCTGGCTTTAGGCTTGCGCTGCTGACGCTCGGCGCGGGAATCATCGTCATAGGCGTGGGCGCGCAGCCAGCCGGGGTCGAAGCGGCTGCAGTGGCCGTCCTGCCAATCCACCGCCAGGCAGCCATCGCTGTCTATACGGGCGTTATCGGGCATCAGGTCTTGAGCCACATCGACGATTTCCAGCACTTGCTCGCGGGTCACCGTGTAGACGCATTGCGGGCACGGGCAGTTGTCCCGCAGCCATTGATGGTGGAAAGGGCTGACACGGTTATCGGCCCACTTCACCAGAACATGGTCCGCCAGAGTCTGCACACCAGTCAGCGCGCTGATCAACGGATAGGTACGAAAGTCGGCAAATGCAGCGGCGGTGTTCATGGCGATCTCCTTGTTATTTTTTTTGGGGTAATGCGATCACTCGGCCAATGTACTTGGGTGTTGGCAGGTCTACCTGTTCGGCGACGATGGCTTGCAGACGGCTCAAGGACTGTTCGCTGAACGGGGCCGAACGCGGCCCGGCGAGATTCACGTGCAGCAGCATCTGTTCGTTGCCTGCCAGTTCCTGGGCGTCATCGACCAGATGCAGGCTGTGATAGAGGTGCACGCGCTTGCTGTCGTGGGCAATGATTTGAGTGTGCACTTCGACTTGGGCGTCGAGCTTCACTTCGTGCAGGTAGTTGAGGTGCAGTTCGAGGGTGAACAGCGAGTTGCCGGTGGCTTCGCGGCTGCTGCTGTCCAGGCCCAGGCGATCCATCAGCGCGTCGGTGGCGTAGCTGAAGATCAGCAGGTAGAAAGCGTCGCGAAGGTGGCCGTTGTAGTCGACCCAGTCGGGGATGATGGTGGTTTGGTAGGTGGTGAGGGTGGGCATGATGACTGATCCAGAACAGATTGTGATTGGAATGCCGTCATCGCCAGCAGGCTGGCTCCCACATTGGAATGCGTTCTCCTGTGGGAGCCAGCCTGCTGGCGATGGGGCCGGGCCTGCGGTTTGGTTACTCGCTGAACGCCATCCCATGCTTCTCTTTGGTGGTCCTCACCGCCTCCAGCACCGCCAGCAGGCAGTCATCACGATAGCGCTCCAGCGCTGAAATGCTGTGTTTGCCCAGTTGATCGCTGGTGCCATCGACCACATCGTCGATCAGCTTGTCGGTCAGCTCCGGTGCCGGCAGGTAGGTCCACGGCAATTGCAACGCCGGGCCAAACTGGGCCATGAAGTGACGCATGCCGGCATCGCCACCGGCCAGGGTGTAGGTCAGGAAGGTGCCCATGAACGACCAGCGCAAACCGGCGCCGAAACGGATTGCATCGTCGATTTCACCGGTAGTCGCCACACCGTCGTTGACCAGGTGCAGTGCCTCACGCCACAGCGCCTCGAGCAGACGGTCGGCGATGAAGCCCGGCACTTCCTTGCGCACGTGCAGCGGGCGCATCCCCAGGGATTCATAGACTTTCATCGCGGCTTGCACCGCTTCAGGGGCGGTGTTTTTGCCGCCGACCACTTCCACCAACGGCAGCAGGTAAACCGGGTTGAACGGGTGACCGACCACGCAGCGCTCCGGGTGCGTGGCACTCTCGTAGAACTCGCTTGGCAGCAAGCCAGAGGTGCTGGAACCGATCAATGCATTGGGCTTGGCTGCCGCGCTGATTTTGCTGTGCAGGTCCAGTTTCAGCTCCAGTCGCTCCGGGGCGCTTTCCTGGATGAAATCGGCATCGCGCACGCACTCTTCGATGGTCGCGACAAAGCGCAGGCGATCCTGCGATGCACCCGGCGCCAGGCCTTGTTTCTCCAGCGCGCCCCAGGCATTGGCGACGCGTTTGCGCAAGGCGGCTTCGGCGCCGGGGGCCGGGTCCCAGGCCACTACATCCAGACCATGGGCGAGGGCACGGGACACCCAGCCGCTGCCGATGACACCGCTGCCTAACGCTGCGAAGGTTTTGATTTCGGTGATAAAGCTCATGGTCGATTCCTGAAGAGTTCGGTGATCCTTGTAGGAGCGAGCTTGCTCGCGATGGTATTCCAGGCGCGGAGTGGCGTCGGCTGTACCTTTTTCGCGAGCAAGCTCGCTCCTACAGGGGAAAAGTGTGTGGGGTTAACCGCGCTGGGTCAGGCCCATTTTTGCCCGGCCTTCCGCCGGGGTCAGGACGCGGGCGCCGAGGCGGCTGAGGATTTCGCCGGCGCGCTCGACCAGTTGGCCGTTGGTCGCCAGCACGCCCTTGTCCAGCCACAGGTTGTCTTCCAGGCCGACGCGCACGTTGCCGCCGAGCAACACCGCTTGCGCCGCCATCGGCATCTGCATGCGACCGATACCGAAGCCGGCCCAGACTGCGTCGGCCGGCAGGTTGTCGACCATGGCTTTCATGGTGGTGGTGTCCGCCGGCGCGCCCCAAGGGATGCCCAGGCATAGCTGAAACAACGGGTTGTCGAGCAGACCTTCCTTGATCATCTGCTTGGCGAACCACAGGTGACCGGTGTCGAAGATTTCCAGCTCGGCTTTAACGCCCAGCTCTTGAATGCGTTTAGCGCCAGCGCGCAGTTGCGCCGGGGTGGACACGTAAATGGTGTCGCCGTCGCCGAAGTTCAGGGTGCCGCAATCGAGGGTGCAGATTTCCGGCAGCAGTTCTTCGACGTGGGCCAGGCGGGTCAGCGGGCCGACCAGATCGGTGTTCGGGCCGAATTCCATCGGGTTCTCGCCGCCGCCGATTTCCAGGTCGCCGCCCATGCCGGCAGTGAGGTTGACGATGATGTCCACGTCCGCCTCGCGGATGCGCTCCATCACTTCGCGGTACAGCGCCACGTCACGGCTGAACCTGCCGGTTTGCGGGTCGCGCACATGGCAGTGAACCACGGTGGCGCCGGCCTTGGCGGCTTCCACGGCGGCAGCGGCGATTTGTTTCGGGGTGACCGGCACGTGGGGGCTTTTGCTGGTCGTGTCGCCAGCACCGGTGAGTGCGCAGGTGATGATGACGTCGTGGTTCATGAGGCGGTTCCTTACAGGCGAGTTTTTGGTTTTGGCCAGGCGTGGTGGTCCCGTTCGCAGCCTGTTGGGGCTGCGACTCGGTGGTTCTATCGAGTTTATTTACTGGTCAGTTGCAGGTTTTCAGCGGCCGGTTTGCCATCGAAGGTGGTGACACCTTCAAGCCAGCGCTTTTTGTCCTGCGGGTGATCCTTGATCCATTGTTTGGCCGACTCGAAAGCGTCCTTGTGATCCAGCAGCGGCTGCATCATCCGGCTTTCGTCTTCGGCGGTGAACGTCAGGTTGCTCAGCAGGCGACCGATGTTCGGGCATTGTTCGGTGTATGTCGGTGCGGTGACGGTCCACACGGTGGCCTTGCCTTCGTTCGGGCCGAGGGCGTCGTCGCTGCCGGTGAGGTAGGTCATCTTGACGTTGACGTTCATCGGGTGCGGCGCCCAGCCGAAGAACACCACGGCTTCGTTGCGACGTACGGCGCGATCCACGGCGGCGAGCATGCCGGCTTCGCTGGATTCGACCAGCTGGAACTTGCCAAGGCCGAACTGGTTTTTGGAGATCATGGCCTTGATCTGGGTGTTGGCGCCCGAGCCAGGCTCGATGCCGTAGATCTTGCCGCCCAGTTCCTTTTCGAATTTGGCGATGTCAGCGAAGGTTTTCAGGCCCTTGTCGGCGAGGTAGGTCGGCACGGCGAGGGTCGCGCGGGCGTCCTGCAGGCTTGGCGCTTCAAGCACCTTGACCTGTTTGGCGTCGACGAACGGGGTGATGGTCTGGGTCATCAGCGGGTTCCAGTAGCCGAGGAACAGGTCCAGACGCTGGTCGCGGATCCCGGCAAAGATGATTTGCTGGGAGGCGCTGGTTTGTTTGGTGCTGTAGCCGAGGCCATCGAGCAATACCTGGGTCATGGCACTGGTGGCGATCACGTCGGTCCAGTTCACTACACCCATGCGCACGTTCTGGCACGCGGCGGGTTCGGCGGCCATGACACTGGCGCTCAGCAAAGCGGTACCACTGAGTGCAAGAACACAGCTGCTGATCAGTCGTTTCATCTCAGGTTCCTCGGCAGTTCGTTTATTGTGAGTTCCGGTGTCTGATGCGCCGGTGATGCCAAGTTACGCAGCAAAGCACCGATGAAAGCGCACTGCGGCGACCAGCTCTTGCACTGCAGCGACCTGTGCTCTTGAATGCCGCTTGCAACTGGCGTATCAACATCCCTACGCTGCCCGCCCTCTCGTTACCTGGCCTCTTGTTACCTGCTCAGCGAGTGCGCTCCATGTCCCAGGATTTCTACTTCTTGTTGATGCCGGGTTTCTCGGCCATCGGATTTATCTCGGCCATCGAGCCGTTGCGGGTCGCCAATCGCTTTCGCGGCGAGCTGTATCGCTGGCATGTGCTGAGCGCCGATGGCGGGGCGGTGCTGGCGAGCAACGGCATGTCAGTCAACGCCGATGCGGCGCTGGAGCCGCTGAAGAAAGGCGCGACACTGCTGGTGGTCGCCGGTTTCGAACCGCTGAAGTTCACTACCCCGACGCTGGAACATTGGTTGCGCCGCCTGGACAACGAAGGCGTGACCCTCGGCGCCATCGACACCGGCAGCTTCATCCTCGCCGAAGCCGGTCTGCTCGACGGCCATCGCCTGACCTTGCACTGGGAAGCGATCGACGCGTTCAAGGAGTCTTATCCACAGCTCAGCGTCACCCAGGAACTGTTCGAGATCGACCGTCGGCGTATCACCTCCGCTGGTGGCACGGCTTCCATCGATTTGATGCTGGATCTGATCGCCCAGGCCCACGGTCCCGGCCTGGCGATCCAGGTCAGCGAACAATTCGTACTCGGCCGTATCCGCCCGCGCCAAGACCACCAGCGCATGGAAGTCGCCACGCGCTACGGCATCAGCAACAAGAAACTGGTGCATGTGATTGGCGAGATGGAGCAGCACAGCGAACCGCCGCTAAGCACGCTGGAACTGGCGGAATCGATCAAGGTGACGCGGCGCCAGCTGGAGCGCCTGTTTCGCCTGCACCTGAATGATACGCCTAGCAATTTCTACTTGCGGTTACGGTTGGAAAAAGCACGGCAGTTGCTCCGTCAGACCGACATGAGCGTGCTGGAAGTGAGCATTGCCTGCGGGTTTGAGTCGCCGTCTTATTTCACCCGCAGTTACCGGGCGAAATATGAGCGCTGCCCGCGGGAGGATCGGCGTACCGCAAAAGCGTGATTCTGAAAACACTGGAGAAACCTGGGGGGGCGAGCTTGCTCGCGATAGCGGTCTGTCAGACACATTGATGTTGACTGATACACTGCCATCGCGAGCAAGCTCGCTCCCACATTAGTTCTTTGGTGCCTGGAGGATCAGGTTACTTCTTCACCAGCGCCGAACACGCTGCCTTATAGGCCTCATGCTGATACTTGTTCAGCGTCCCCGGCAGTTCGAAATTGTGCTTTTTAGCCTGTGCATTGATGGTCTGTGGCGACAGCAGGGCTACCTCGCAACTCTCCAGCAACTGGAAAACCCCCTCGATCTTGAACGTGGTCGGCCCGCCAGCGAACTCGCCTTTCTTGCTGCGCTTCTTGATCGCGATGCGGTCGATGGAGTTCTCACGGACAAACGAGGCAACCTGAGTGGCGAACACTTTGACGTTGGCGGCTTCATCGTCATCGTCCAGGGCAATTTTCTTGGTGGCGAGCGCGACATGGCCCAGCGCCTGACCGTCCAGGGTGGCCACGGCGATGATCGCTTCGCTGCCTTTGATTTCGATGCCGCAGACTTTCATGTTCAATCTCATTAGTGACAGAGGGTGTGCAGCTTACAGTTCAAGCTGGCTGGCCGTGATGCCAAATGCCAAAGCGATTTTTTCGCGAGTGGCTTTACGGGGCTTGGCGACGGTTTCCTGTTGGGCAAAGGCAGGCTGGGTTATGCCCATGCGTTTGGCCACTTCATCCTGGGTAAGGTTCAAGTGTTCGCGCCAGGCGCGGATAGGGGTAGCGCCATCGACGATACGGCTCACCACTTCATGGGGGATCAAGTCGGGCTCGATTTTCTGCGCCACGTATTGTGCATAGGGAATGACCACGAAGGCTGGTTTGCCTTCGGCGTCGTTGATGATTTGAATGTCAGTAGGTGCGTTCATAGCGGATAAACATAAGTCTTTTATAAGATTTGCGAATCTTTACTTATATTTTTATGGTTGGCCATCAACAACATTTGTCGGCATGTTGCGTGAAAAGTCCGCAGAACAGCGGCTTTGGACGGAAGCTGTAGGTCAGATCAGAGTGCGTTGTGGGAAAAGGGTTTTTTGGCGATTGAAAGCTGGTGGTAGTGCCAGCTTTCAGTGGGACATTCAGGACTATTCCTGCCCAATCGACTCCAAAAACTCCGACCGCTCGTCGCTCATCCGCGCAATGCAATCGTTCTGGGCAATGGTGAACGCCTTGCTGCCACCGGTGGCCGGGAAGGCTTCGACGGCGCAGTCGGCGTCGCGGGTCTTCAGCCATTGCTGTTGGGCGGCTTTGATCTTGGCGGTGATGTCGGCCAGTTGCGACGGGTTTTTGCCGTACTGCGACTGCATGCGGTCGTTCAGGCCCTGGAGGTTTTCCTTGAGCAAGTCTTCGGCGGTGGTTTTGCTGAAGGCCGAGCACTCGAGGGTCTGGACGTCGTTTTCGACTTTGTCGCACGGGTTGTCGTCGGCCACCTCGGCTGCGTGTACGCCGGTTGCAATCAGTGCCAAAGCCAGAAGGATGGATTTCATTCAGGTCGCCGCTCTATTCCAGTGATGCGGCGAATTCTGGCCCAAGCCGAAGGCCTTGAACAGGTCGGTGATAGTGCCTGACGGCGACCCTTTGTCGCGGATTGACGCTTTCGGCAATTCCCCTGTCGTTTTTGCACCCGGCTGCTTAGGCACCGAGGCATATGCTGGCCCCAAAGCGCCGGCAGACGATTCGGCGCATGAATCGCTAACAAGGGGACAGCCTGATGAGCCCAGCCGAATTGCACGCCGACAGCATCGTTATCGACGGGCTGATTATTGCCAAGTGGAACCGTGAACTGTTCGAAGACATGCGCAAGGGCGGCTTGACCGCGGCCAACTGCACCGTGTCGGTGTGGGAGGGCTTTCAGGCCACCGTCAACAACATCGCCGCCAGCCAGAAGCTGATCCGCGAGAACAGCGACCTGGTGATTCCAGTGCGCACCACCGCCGATATCCGCAAGGCCAAGGAACAGGGCAAGACCGGCATCCTCTTTGGCTTCCAGAATGCTCACGCGTTTGAAGACCAGATCGGCTACGTCGAGGTCTTCAAGCAGCTCGGCGTCGGTATTGTGCAGATGTGCTACAACACCCAGAACCTGGTCGGTACCGGTTGCTACGAGCGTGACGGCGGCCTGTCGGGCTTCGGTCGCGAAATCGTCGCCGAGATGAACCGGGTCGGCGTGATGTGCGACCTGTCCCACGTCGGCTCGAAAACCTCCGAAGAAGTCATCCTCGAATCCAAGAAGCCGGTCTGCTACTCCCACTGCCTGCCGTCGGGGCTCAAGGAGCACCCGCGCAACAAGTCCGATGAAGAACTGAAGTTCATTGCCGACCACGGCGGTTTCGTCGGGGTGACCATGTTCGCGCCGTTCCTGGCCAAGGGTATCGATTCGACCATCGACGACTACGCCGAAGCGATCGAATACACCATGAACCTGGTTGGCGAAGATGCCATCGGCATCGGCACCGACTTCACCCAGGGCCATGGCCAGGACTTCTTCGAATACCTGACCCATGACAAGGGCTATGCCCGCCGTCTGACCAGCTTCGGCAAGATCATCAACCCGCTGGGCATCCGCACCGTGGGCGAGTTCCCGAACCTGACCGAGACCCTGCTCAAGCGCGGTCACTCCGAGCGCGTGGTGCGCAAGATCATGGGTGAGAACTGGGTGAATGTCCTCAAGGACGTTTGGGGCGAATAAGCCGCCGCATCTCTGAATCCTTTCCCGCTGCCGTCCGTGCAGCGGGCAACGCAACGAATTTTCTGGAGTCAAGTTTCCATGGCCAAAATCGCCCCGCAATTGCCAATCGAAGTCGACAGCGAAACCGGTGTCTGGACCTCCGACGCCCTGCCGATGCTGTATGTACCGCGTCACTTCTTCGTCAACAACCACATGGGCATCGAGGAAGTGCTGGGCGCTGACGCTTATGCCGAAATCCTCTACAAGGCCGGCTACAAGTCCGCCTGGCACTGGTGTGAAAAAGAAGCCGAATGCCACGGCCTGGAAGGCGTTGCGGTGTTCGAACACTACATGAAGCGCCTGTCGCAGCGCGGCTGGGGCCTGTTCAAGATTCAGGACATCGATCTCGACAAAGGCACTGCCAGCGTCAAGCTCGAACACTCGGCATTCGTCTATGTGTACGGCAAGGTCGGACGTAAGGTCGACTACATGTTCACTGGCTGGTTTGCAGGGGCCATGGACCAGATCCTGGCCGCTCGCGGCAGCAAGATCCGCACCGTGGCCGAGCAAGTCTACGGTGGCTCCGAAGAGGGCCACGAAGACGGTTTGTTCACCGTCAAGCCGTTGTAAGTCGAGGAACCCGCCATGGCTTTCGAAGCAATGTTCCAACCGATCCAGATCGGTAAACTGACCATCCGCAACCGCGTGCTCAGCACCGCGCACGCCGAGGTTTATGCCACCGACGGCGGCATGACCACCGACCGGTACGTCAAGTATTACGAAGAGAAAGCCAAGGGCGGGATCGGCCTGGCGATTTGTGGCGGCTCGTCCGTCGTGGCGATCGACAGCCCGCAGGAGTGGTGGAGCTCGGTGAACCTGTCCACCGACCGCATCATTCCGCACTTCCAGAATCTGGCCGATGCCATGCACAAGCACGGCGCCAAGATCATGATCCAGATTACCCACATGGGTCGTCGCTCGCGTTGGGACGGCTTTAACTGGCCAACGTTGATGTCGCCGTCGGGCGTGCGTGAGCCGGTGCACCGTGCCACTTGCAAGACCATCGAGCCGGAAGAAATCTGGCGGGTGATCGGCAACTATGCGCAGGCTGCGCGTCGTGCCAAGGCCGGAGGCCTGGACGGCGTGGAATTGTCGGCCGTGCACCAGCACATGATCGACCAGTTCTGGAGCCCGCGCGTCAACAAGCGTACCGACGAATGGGGCGGTACCTTCGAAGGCCGCATGAAGTTCGGCCTGGAAGTCTTGAAAGCCGTGCGCGCCGAGGTCGGTGACGACTTCTGCGTGGGCATGCGCATCTGCGGTGATGAGTTCCACCCGGACGGCCTGTCCCACGAAGACATGAAGCAGATCGCCAAGTATTACGACGACACCGGCATGCTCGATTTCATCGGCGTCGTCGGCTCGGGTTGCGACACTCACAACACCCTGGCCAACGTGATTCCGAACATGAGTTACCCGCCCGAGCCGTTCCTGCACCTGGCGGCCGGGATCAAGGAAGTGGTCAAGGTTCCGGTGCTGCACGCGCAGAACATCAAGGACCCGAACCAGGCCACGCGCATTCTGGAGGGCGGCTACGTCGACATGGTCGGCATGACCCGCGCCCACATCGCCGACCCGCACCTGATCGCCAAGATCAAGATGGGTCAGATCGACCAGATCAAGCAGTGCGTCGGGGCCAACTACTGCATCGACCGTCAATACCAAGGCCTGGATGTGTTGTGCATCCAGAACGCCGCAACTTCCCGTGAATACATGGGCGTGCCACACATCATCGAAAAAACCACCGGCGTGAAACGCAAAGTGGTGGTCGTTGGCGCCGGCCCTGCGGGGATGGAAGCCGCTCGCGTTGCCGCCGAACGTGGCCACAACGTGACCCTGTTCGAGAAGAAAGAATTCATCGGCGGCCAAATCACCACCGCTTCGAAAGCACCGCAACGGGACCAGATCGCCGGTATCACCCGCTGGTACCAGCTGGAACTGGCTCGGTTGAAAGTCGATCTGCGCCTGGGCACTGCGGCGGATGCGCCGACCATCATGGACCTGCGTCCAGACGTGGTGGTGCTGGCCGTCGGTGGACATCCGTTTATCGAGCAGAACGAACACTGGGGTGCGGCTGAAGGCCTGGTGGTCAGCAGCTGGGATGTGCTCGACGGCAAGGTTCTGCCTGGCAAGAACGTGCTGGTTTACGACACCATTTGCGAGTTCACCGGCATGTCTACCGCCGACTTCATTGCGGACAAGGGCAGCCAGGTCGAAATCGTCACCGACGACATCAAGCCAGGCGTGGCGATTGGCGGCACGTCGTTCCCGACGTACTACCGCAGCATGTACCCGAAAGAAGTGATCATGACCGGCGACATGATGCTGGAGAAGGTTTACCGCGAAGGCGACAAGCTGGTGGCAGTGCTGGAAAACGAATACACCGGTGCCAAAGAGGAGCGGGTGGTGGACCAGGTGGTCATCGAAAACGGTGTGCGCCCGGACGAGGAAATCTACTACGCCTTGAAGGAAGGCTCGCGCAATAAAGGCCAGATCGACGTCGAAGCCTTGTTCGCGATCAAGCCGCAACCTTGCCTGGAGCAGAGCGGCGACGGCTACCTGCTGTTCCGCATCGGTGACTGCGTGGCACAGCGCAACGTGCATGCCGCGATCTACGACGCGCTGCGGTTGTGCAAGGATTTCTAAGAGCTTGTGGATAACCCTTGTAGGAGCGAGCTTGCTCGCGATGGACGTGAACGATGACGCGGGGAGTCTGATTTAACGCGACGTTCTCAGGTTTTTCGCGAGCAAGCTCGCTCCTACAAGGAATCGGGCAAGGCATCCAGGTAGTTTGGCCTGCAAGACCCTGCGGTCTTTGGGAGCTTCACCTATGTTGAACACCCTTCTTCCAATCCTGCTGTTCGCTGCCCTGGGCCTTGGTGTCCTCGGTGCTTTGAGGCGGGTGAATATGTGGCGCCGGGGCCGGGCTTCGAAAGTCGACCTGATCGGCGGCCTGTTCGCCATGCCCAAGCGCTACATGGTCGACTTGCACCATGTGGTCGCGCGGGACAAATACATTGCCAACACCCACGTCGCCACGGCTGGCGGTGCGGTAGCGTCCATCGTGCTGGCGATTCTGGTGCACGGTTTCGGCCTGCATAACCGCTTCCTCGGCTATGCGTTGCTGCTGATGACGGCTGTGATGTTCGTCGGTGCGATCTTTGTTTACCTGCGCCGGCGCAACCCTCCATCGCGCCTGTCGAAAGGCCCGTGGATGCGCCTGCCGAAAAGCCTGCTGGCGTTCTCGGCCTCGTTCTTCCTGTTGACCCTGCCGGTGGCGGGCATCCTCCCGGAAAACTTCGGTGGCTGGCTGTTGGCGGCGATTCTCGGGGTTGGCGTGTTGTGGGGCGTGTCGGAACTGTTCTTCGGCATGACCTGGGGCGGGCCGATGAAACACGCTTTCGCCGGTGCCTTGCACCTGGCCTGGCACCGTCGCGCCGAACGCTTTGGCGGCGGTCGTTCCACCGGTTTGAAACCGCTGGATCTGAACGACCCGAGCGCGCCGCTGGGCGTGGAAAAACCCAAGGATTTCACCTGGAACCAGTTGCTTGGCTTCGACGCGTGCGTGCAGTGCGGTAAATGCGAAGCAGCATGCCCGGCGTTCGCCGCCGGCCAGCCGTTGAACCCGAAAAAACTGATTCAGGACATGGTTGTCGGCCTGGCCGGCGGCACTGATGCCAAGTTCGCCGGCAGTCCGTATCCGGGCAAGGCCATTGGTGAGCACGCGGGCAATCCGCATCAACCGATCGTCAACGGTCTGGTGGACGCCGAAACCCTGTGGTCGTGCACCACCTGCCGTGCCTGTGTCGAGGAATGCCCGATGATGATCGAGCACGTCGATGCCATCGTCGACATGCGTCGCCATCTGACCCTGGAAAAAGGCGCAACCCCGAACAAGGGTGCCGAAGTCCTGGAAAACCTGATCGCCACTGACAACCCGGGCGGTTTTGCGCCGGGCGGGCGGATGAACTGGGCGGCAGATTTGAACCTCAATCTGCTCAGCGAAAAGAAATCCACCGACGTGCTGTTCTGGGTTGGCGACGGCGCCTTCGACATGCGCAACCAGCGTACCCTGCGCGCGTTCGTCAAAGTGCTCAAGGCGGCGAAAATCGACTTCGCCGTGCTCGGCCTCGAAGAACGCGACAGCGGTGACGTGGCCCGGCGCCTGGGCGACGAAGCGACCTTCCAGCTGTTGGCCAAGCGCAACATCCAGACTCTGGCCAAGTACAGTTTCAACCGCATCGTCACCTGCGATCCGCACAGCTTCCACGTGCTGAAAAACGAGTACGGCGCCTTCGATGGCAACTATCTGGTGCAGCACCACAGCACCTACATGGCGGAAATCATCGATGCTGGCGCGCTCAATCTCGGTCAGCACAAAGGCGACAGCGTGACCTACCATGACCCGTGCTACCTCGGCCGTTACAACGGTGAGTACGAGGCGCCGCGCCAGGTGTTGCGCGCCCTCGGGATCGAAGTGAAAGAGATGCAACGTTCCGGCTTCCGTTCGCGCTGCTGCGGCGGTGGTGGCGGTGCGCCGATCACCGACATTCCCGGCAAGCAACGTATTCCCGACATGCGCATGGAAGACATCCGCGAAACCGGCGCCGAACTGGTGGCCGTGGGTTGCCCACAATGCACGGCGATGCTCGAAGGCGTGGTCGAACCCCGTCCGCTGATCAAGGACATTGCCGAACTGGTGGCCGACGCGCTGCTGGAAGACGACGCGGCAAAGCCGGCCGCGCCGGCCAAACGTGAACCTGCGGAGGTGCACTGATGAGCGACATTATCCGCCGCGACCCGCGGGCCGAATGGATCGCCCGCAACCGGCTGCACCCGCTACACGCGGCCATGCAACCGGCGCAACACAGCTGGATGGGGCCGAATGGCGTCATCCGCAAGAATCCACATGGCATTGGTTTTATCGGCCCCAACGGCATCAAGCGCATCGACCGCAGTGGCGCCCAGCAGGGTGGTGCGACCAAACGTTCAGCCGCTGTTGAAGTGCAGTTGCCATTGCATCAGGTGGCCGCGCCGGCGTTTTACATCAGCGTGGTGCCGGACATGGTCGGTGGTCGCTTGAGCAGTCACGACCGCGACCTGCTGGGCCTGGCCCATCAGTTGGCCGGCAAGGACGGTGCGGTGTTGGCCGTGGTGTTCGGCGAGCACAAGGAAAACGCTTTCGCCACGGCGGGCGTCGACCGCTTGCTGGTGCTGGACGGTGAAGAATTCAGCGGTTATGCACCAGAGCAACGGGTCCAGGGCCTGCGGGCTGTGGATAACCAGTTCAGCCCGCGTCACTGGTTGCTGCCGGACAGTCGCACCGGTGGCGGTGAACTGGGTCGGCGCTTTGCCGCCGCCCTGGGCGAACGCCCGGCCACGCGGGTCTGGCAGGTCAAGGATCAGGAATGCATCGGCCGTGCCGGTGCCGGTTTGCAAGACCTGGCGCGGCCGCTTGCGCGCTTGATTCTGGCAGCTGTCGAATGCGCCGAACCGGTCAGTGAAACCCGTCACGAAGCCTTGCCGGTGGAGTTATCCACAATCGTGGCGCGCAGCTTGTCGCGGATTGAAGATCTGGGCGCGGTGGCAGTGGATCCGGCGGCAATCCCCATGGCCGAAGCCGAGTTCATTTTCTCCGGCGGCAACGGGGTCAAGGACTGGGGACTTTTCCACAGGACCGCCGAAGCCCTCGGCGCGACCGAAGGCGCCTCGCGGGTGGCAGTGGACGACGGCTTCATGGCTCGCGATCGTCAGGTCGGGGCATCCGGCACCTGGGTCACCGCACGGGTCTATGTGGCAGTGGGGATTTCCGGGGCGATCCAGCACCTGCAAGGCATCGGTGCCTGCGACAAGGTGGTGGCGATCAACCTTGACCCTGGCTGCGACATGATCAAGCGTGCCGACCTCTCGGTGATCGGTGAGAGCGCGGAGATTCTTCAAGCCTTGATCGAGGCGGTAGAGGCTTACCGCAACGACGCCAAGCGCGATGCGGCTTAAGGGAAGGAAAGGGTTATGAGCACGAAAATCATCAGCCTGGTGTCCATCGGCGCCCACCCGACGTCCGGTCGGCCACGTCGCGCGGAAGAGGATGCGCGGGCGGTAGAACTGGGCCTGCAATTGGCTGGGGATAACCTGCAGGTGCTGCATGCCGGCGACATCGCCGAGCCTGCATTGCGCGCTTACCTGGGCATGGGGCTGGAGCAACTGCATGTGTTGGAGCAACCGCAAGGCGCCGATGCGCTACCGGCGCTGACCGAGTATCTGCGCGATGCAGGTGCTCAGGTGGTGTTGACCGGCAGTCAGGCGGAAACCGGCGAAGGCTCGGGCATGTTGCCGTTCCTGCTCGCCGAAAGCCTGGGCTGGCCGCTGGTGGTGGGGCTGGCGCAGGTCGAGTCCATCGACGGCGGTTCGGCGCTGGTGCTGCAGGCCTTGCCGCGCGGTCAACGTCGGCGGCTGAAGGTACGCCTGCCGTTTCTGGCAACGGTGGATAACGCCGCGCCCAAGCCTCGCCAGAGCGCTTACGGCCCGGCCCGACGCGGCGTGCTGCAAGCGCAGGACGTCGAGGTCATCGACGATGAACTGCTCGCGGTCGCCACCTTGCAACCGGCCAAGCCGCGGCCCAAGCGCCTGAAGGTAATCAAGGCCAAGAGCGGCGCCGATCGTATGAAAGCCGCAACGGCGAAAGCCAGTGGCGGTGGCGGACAAGTGCTCAAAGGCGTTACGGCGCAAGCTGGGGCTGAGGCGATACTCAAGTTGTTGATTGAAGAAGGCGTGGTCCGCTAGCGGTCCGTTGGGGGGAAATAAATGGCTGTTGAGTTTCGTTCGGCCCAGCGCGGCGATGCGCGGGAGATTGCCCGGTTGTTCCAGATTTCATCAGAGGGCGCCGCAGACTACATCTGGAGCCAGATGGCAGCACCCGGCCAGGACCTGCTGGATGTCGGCGCCACCCGCTATGCCCGCGATGATGTGGACTTTTCCTATCAGAACTGTCTGATCGCCGAGGCACAAGGGGAAGTCGTCGGCATGCTGCACAGTTACGTGATGCGCCATGATCCGTCGGCGGCTCCTGTGACCGACCCGGTGTTGGCGCCCTACGCCACGATGGAAATCCCCGACACCCTTTATATTTCCAGCCTGGCGCTGCATGAAGGCTGGCGCAACCAGGGGTTGGGCAAGCAATTCCTCGCCTACGCCTACGACCGGGCCAACCGGCTTGGGCTCAATGGCCTGAGCCTGATCGACTACGCAGCGAACACCGGCGCCCGGCGTTTTTATGAGCGTCATGGTTTCCGTATCGTCGACACCTGCCAGATCACGCCGCATCCGATGATTCGGGTTACCGGTGAAGCCTATCTGATGTATCGGCCCTAAGGCCCGCTCCAGTTCGTTGAACTACATTTTCACTGTGCGCTGTACAGGGTGCGGCAAGGTGTTACGGAGTTTTCAGCGCTTGATCATAAAACCCGGTTTTTATGAGTGGGTTGCCCATGAAGCCTGTAAAGCTCTGCGTGTTGCTGCTTGGATGGGGCATGGCCGTGTCGACGTGGCCGATGGCCGCTACGCGACCTGAGCCTGAACCGGACTTCAATCAGTGGCTGCAGTCCGCGCAGGGACAGAACGCCTCCCTGGCGCAAATGCGCCAGCACTGTGACAGGGTGCTGGATGCACAAAAGAACCTCGGTTGTTCAGTGTCTGTCATCGCCCGGATGTTCGAAGCCAAAGCTGCCAACCAGTTGCCGGATTATTTTCTGGCGATCAAGCGCAAACACGCCCGGGCCATCGAGGCTAGCCAGGAGCTGAACACGTTGTTTTCCATGTTCGGCAACCAGTCCCTCTCGATCTTGAGAGCGACCGGCGATTTCTCGGTGAAAGGATCCGGGCAGCGCGAAGTGTTGAAGATTCATCCGTATGCCAGTGACTCGTTCATTGCTAGCGAGGTGCTGCCTTTCATCGATGTCGACGCGGCCAATGGTCATTCGGCGCGTTTCGTACTCGATACCGGCGCCCCGCAAACACGGGTCAATGTGGAGACCGCCAAGCTGATGGCGATTCGGCTGTTGCCCGACGCCCACTACGCCTACAGCACTTTTTATGGCGAGAGCGACCTGTCCGCCGGCCTGGGGATTCTTGACTCGATAAAGGTGGGAGGCAGCGAGTTCAGGAACGTCCTGGTCTTTGTCAGCGACCGGGACAATCTGTTGGGGCTGGATCTGATCAGCAAGCTGGGGCGCTTGAAGATCACCAACAGAACACTGGAGCTGAATCCACCGCCGGCCAAACGCTGTGATGCGTCGATTGTCGTCAGCCGCCTGGATCTCAATCAACGGCTGGTGGTGGCCGCACAGCTGGATCGCAGGGCAACGCAGGCCATCATCGATACCGGAAATGTCGACTACCTGACGGCCTCGTCGCCCGGCAGGCAGCTCAGTGTTGCGCAAGCGCTGACACCGGGACGCTCGAGCGTTACCGCCAACGACAGCAAGCGCTTCCAACGCTTCGACGGCGTATTGGCCCTGCAAGGCAATACCATGGCGGTCACCTACAAATACTACCCGGGCTTTACCATCCCGCCTTCGCTGATCGGCGGGCAATATGTCCCGTCGATATTGCTCGGATGGCGCGCCTTCAAAGACTTTGAATTGAACCTGGATCTGGATTCAGGTCGCTCATGCCTCAATAAACTTTGAACAACTTCGGTGTTTACCCACAATCCCTGTTGGCGGTTCTGTGGATAACATGTTCGCCCCTCGCTACACCCCATATAAATAAAGCCCTGCAAGCCGTTGCTCAAAAAGCAACCAGCCTTGCTCGTGGTTTTTCCAAGCTTTTTCAAGGGGATAAGTGCTGCTGGGGATGCAGACTTGCCCCCAATCTCTGTTGGCGCTTCTGTGGATAAGATGTTTGCTATTGGCTGTAGGCCTTATAAACAGCGGCCTTCATGGCTGCGATCAAAAAATGATCAATTGATGCTTGTGAGCCGGAGAATTCCACGAAAACACCGGTTTCTTGCGGGTCATAGCGGTTTTCCACAGCGTCTTCGAAGTTAACCCCAAAGTCTGTTGGCGCTTCTGTGGATAAGGTGTTTGCCATCCTCTGGAAGCCTTGTATTCCATGCCTTTCAGGTTGCTGAGCAAAAAATGATCAGTCCGATCGTGGAAGCATGCTTCTGGATAAGTCACGGTTTTTCTTTGGTTTTTTTAGAGAAATTTTGCAGTCTTTCCACAGTTGTCCCCAATAGCTGTGGGTGGAGATGTGGATAACTTGTTTGCGGAAGGCTGGGAGGTGCGGCGGGCATAGGCCTGAACGAGATAGGTCATATTTCGTACAGTTCTAATGAAGAGAGGAATTACCGAGAGGAGTTTGTTGATGCTGAGGGCGCCATCGCGAGCAGGCTCGCTCCCACAAGGGATCTTCAGTGCACATAGATCCAGTGTGGGGGCGAGCCTGCTCGCGATGCTTTTGCTTTTAGCCTTGTACCGGAACCCCTTTGAGGTACGGCGCAGGCTCGGCCCCAAGGTTGTTCAGCAACCGCTCGCTGTACCAGTCCACGAAGTTCACCACGCCGAACTCATAGGTCTTGGAGTACGGGCCAGGCTGGTAGGCGGTGGAGTTGATGCCGCGCTGGTTCTCTTCGGCCAGGCGACGGTCCTGGTCGTTGGTGGCGTCCCAGACCTGGCGCATGCGCTCCACGTCGTAGTCCACGCCTTCGACCGCGTCCTTGTGCACGATCCACTTGGTAGTGACCATGGTTTCCTGGGCGCTGATCGGCCACACGGTGAACACGATGATGTGGTCGCCCATGCAGTGGTTCCACGAGTGCGGCAGGTGCAGGATGCGCATCGAGCCCAGGTCCGGGTTCTGGATCCGGCCCATGAGTTTTTTGCAGCCTTGCTTGCCGTCGATCGTCATCGACACGGTGCCCTTGAGCAGCGGCATGCGCACGATACGGTTACGCAGGCCGAAACTGGCGTGGGCGTAAGGGATCTTCTCGGCTTCCCAGGCAGCGGCCGAAGCAGCGACGTGGTCCTTGAAGGCCTGATCCGCGCGCGGGTCGGTGACGTCGTCCCATTCCAGCAGGGTTTTCAACAGTTCCGGGTGCGACGCGTTGCAGTGGTAGCACTCGCGGTTGTTTTCCAGCACCAGTTTCCAGTTGGCTTTTTCGAACAAGGTGGTCTGGATCGCCACCTTGGTGTTCTCCATGTCGTACGGTTCCATGTAATGGTTCAGCGTCGACAGGAAGTCATCGATGGCCGGCGGGTTCTCCGCCAGGCTGATGAAGATGTAACCGCCAGCGGTTTTCACGTTCACCGGCTTGAGGCCGTACTGCTTCATGTCGAAGTCGGCGCCCATTTCGGTGCCGGCGAACAACAGGCGGCCATCGAGCTCGTAGGTCCACTGGTGGTAGTGGCAGACCAGTTTGGCGACCTTGCCTTTTTCGCTGGTGCACAGGCGTGAGCCACGGTGGCGGCAGACGTTGTGGAACGCATGCACCACGCCTTCGGCGCCACGGATCACGATGATCGGGTTCTTCCCGATCTGCAGGGTCAGGTAGTTGCCCTTGGTCGGGATTTCGCAGGTCATGCCGGCGATCAACCACTCTTTCTGGAAAATTTCCTGCATGTCGATATCAAACAGCCGCTCGTCAGAGTAAAACGGCTGCGGCAGCGAGAAAGTACGCTCGCGCTCTTGCAGCATCTGCGCGGTGGCCTTGCGTGCGGGTTCCAGCGGATCGCCCAGGCTCAGGGTAGTAGTGACGTCCATCATTTAATCCTCAAGGCCATTCTGTGTGGCCGGCGAATAGTGGCTACGGTTGTGCGACGCAAGACAAAAAACAGCAGTTATCTGTTGAGGCGAGTGTGGGGCCGGCGCTGCCCGGAACCTTATCCATGGGCGACATGGCCCAATCTGATCCCGACGCGCAACCCCCGGTAATTGGGGGCTGGTCGCGATAAGTATGTGAATGTCGCAGATAGGTAAATGGGAGGTTCGCGCTATACGCAGAATCCCCAACATGAAGGCCGACAGTCGGCCGTGGAGATCAGCATGTCCAACAGCTTCCTGAACCCGGTAACCACCCAGACCTGGGCCAATGGCCGACACATTGTCCGTTGCGTCAAAGTCATCCAGGAAACCTGGGATGTGCGCACCTTCTGTTTCATGGCCGACCAGCCGATTCTGTTCTTTTTCAAGCCCGGGCAATTCGTCACCCTGGAGCTGGAAATCGACGGCGTACAGATCATGCGCTCCTACACCATTTCCAGTTCGCCGTCGGTGCCGTACAGCTTTTCGGTGACCATCAAGCGTGTGCCGGGGGGCAAGGTGTCCAACTGGCTGCACGACACTCTGCATGAAGGCCAGGAGCTGGCGGTGCACGGGCCGGTCGGACTGTTCAATGCCATGGACTTCCCTGCGCCGAAAGTACTCTACCTCAGCGGCGGCGTCGGCATCACGCCGTGCATGTCCATGGCGCGCTGGTTCTACGACACCAACGGCAACGTCGACATGACGTTTATCCACAGCGCCCGCTCGCCCAAAGACATCATTTACCACCGCGAACTGGAACACATGGCTTCGCGGATCGAGAACTTCAGCCTGCACCTGATCTGCGAGAAACATGGCATGGGTGAGCCCTGGGCCGGTTATCGCGGTTACCTGAACCACAGAATGCTTGAATTGATGGCGCCGGATTTCCTTGAGCGCGAAGTGTTCTGCTGCGGCCCGACACCGTATATGAGCGCGGTCAAGCGCTTGCTGGAAGGCGCTGGCTTCGACATGTCGCGCTACCACGAAGAGTCCTTCGGCGCGACTCCGCCAGAAGCCCGCGCCGACGCCGTGGAACACGCTGAACAAGCGGCTGAAGCTGCGGAAGTGGACGAGGCGGATCTGCACCAGGTGGAGTTCACCGCATCCGGCAAGAGCATTCGCGTGGCCCCGGGCGAGACCGTGCATGCGGCGGCGGCCAAGGTCGGCCTGATGATCCCGAAAGCGTGTGGCATGGGCATCTGCGGCACCTGCAAGGTGCTGAAGCTGGGCGGCGAAGTGGAAATGGAACACAACGGCGGGATCACCGAGGAAGACGAAGCCGAAGGGTATATCCTGTCGTGCTGCAGCGTGCCGAAAGGGGACGTGCGGATCGAGTATTGATCAACGCCGATCCTCTGTAGGAGCGAGCTTGCTCGCGATGGGCTTGAAAGCGCTGCGTTTATTCAGAAAGCACGCGTTATCGTTAGCGTCCATCGCGAGCGAGCTCGCTCCTACAGAGGCGGACTCGATCCACTCAGTCGACGAACAGGTCAGGCATTAGTGTGTCGCTGCTGTCCGGTGCAAAACGGTAATGGTTGAATTCAGTCACACCGCTTTCCCGCAAAATTTCCTCATCAATCAACAGCCGCCCGGTCAGGCTGCGGTTGGTGCTGCTCAAAATGACGTGCGCCGCATCGGCCATGATCGCAGGCACGCGCGCATGCTTGAACGACTCCCGTGACCCCAGCTGAAACTCGATGGCGGCGGTGGCGATCATCGTCTGTGGCCACAGTGAGTTGACGCTGATCCCGTAATTCCTGAATTCCTCACTCATGCCCAAGGTCAGCATGCTCATGCCGTATTTGGTCACGGTGTACGGGCTGTACTGGGCAAACCACTTGGTGGCCAGGTTCAGGGGTGGGGACAGGTTGAGGATGTGGCCACCGGACTTCTTCAAATAGGGCAGGGCGGCCTGGCTGCACAGCAGCACGGCACGGGTGTTGATCTGATGCATCAAGTCGAAGCGTTTGAGTTCGAGGTGCTGGACCCCGGTCAATTTGATCGCCCCGGCGTTATTGATCAGCGCATCGATGCTGCCGAAATGTTCGTTGGCCTGGGCCAGCGCTTCGCGTACGGCGTCTTCCTCACGCACATCCACCTGCAGAGCCAAGGCTTTCCCGCCAGCGGCTTCCACTTCCCGGGCCACACTGAAAATCGTGCCCGGCAACTTGGGGTGGGGTTCGGCACTTTTGGCGGCGATCACAATGTTGGCCCCATCGCGTGCGGCCCGCAGCGCAATCTCGCGGCCGATGCCGCGGCTGGCACCGGTGATGAACAGGGTTTTGCCTTGCAACGACATGCTGACGCTCCTGATTGTTGTTATGTGAGCGGATCGGCTCGACAAACAATGTAGACGATGTCTTCAGGTGCGGACTGTCAGGGGATACGGATGGCTTTTGTAGGAGTGAGCCTGCTCGCGATAGCGGTCTTTCATCCAACAGATCTGGTGAATGATCGGGCCTCATCGCGAGCAGGCTCGCTCCTGCAGGGGGCTGGGTTAACCAAAGTTTTTGTGGGACATCACTTCACGGATATCCCGCGCCAACTCACGTACGCGCTCTTCCTCGGTGTCCCACGAGCACATGAACCGTGCGCCGCCGTTGCCGATGAAGGTGTAGAAGCGCCAGCCCTTGGCGGTCAGCGCGGCGATGGCCGGCTCCGACAGTTGCAGGAACACGCCGTTGGCCTGCACCGGGAACATCAGCTCCACGCCGGGAATGTCGCTGACCAGTTCGGCCAGCAATTGCGCGCAGTGGTTGGCGTGGTTGGCGTATTTGAGCCAGGCGTCGTTTTCCAGGATTCCGACCCATGGTGCCGAGAGGAAGCGCATTTTCGACGCCAGTTGCCCGGCCTGTTTGCAGCGGTAATCGAAGTCTTCGGCGAGTTTGTGGTTGAAGAACAGAATCGCCTCGCCCACCGCCATGCCGTTTTTCGTACCGCCGAAGCACAGCACGTCGACGCCGGCCTTCCAGGTCAGGTCGGCCGGGGTGCAGCCTAGGAATGCGCAGGCGTTGGAGAAGCGCGCGCCGTCCATGTGCAGGTTCAGGCCCAGTTCCTTGCAGGTGGCGCTGATGGCGCGGATTTCGTCCGGGGTGTAGACGCTGCCGACTTCGGTGGCCTGGGTCAGGGTCACCACACGAGGTTTCGGGTAGTGGATATCCTGGCGCTTGAGCGCGACCTCGCGGATCGAATCCGGGGTCAATTTGCCGTTTTCGGTGCGGGCGATCAGCAGTTTGGAGCCGTTGGAGAAGAATTCCGGGGCGCCACATTCGTCGGTTTCGACGTGGGCGGTTTCCGAGCAGATCACGCTGTGGTAACTCTGGCACAGCGACGACAGCGCCAGCGAGTTGGCGGCGGTGCCGTTGAAGGCGAAAAACACTTCGCAGTCGGTTGCAAACAGTTTGCGGAAATCGTCGGACGCGCGGGCGGTCCACTCGTCGTCGCCGTATGCGCGTTGGTGGCCGTGGTTGGCCAGTTCCATGGCCGCCCAGGCTTCAGGGCAGATACCGGAATAGTTGTCGCTGGCGAATTGTTGGCTCTTGTCGGTCATGGCCTGCTTCCGTGGTCGAGATGCCTATGGTGAAGCGTCCCGTGGTCAATGAGGGTGCGCATTGCACCCAAGATCGTCAGGTGCAGCGCACAGGATGTCGCTGTCGGGAAAATACACGGTCGAAGGGCAATTATGCACGTGACTATGCACAAGAACATGCACAAGGCCATGCACTTAAAGCAGCGCGACGGGGCACTGGATCTGCTCAAGTGGCTCGCGCTATTGAGCATGGTGCTTGATCACCTGCGATATGTCGGTTATTCCGCCGATTTGCTGTATGTGCCGGGACGCCTGGCGTTTCCGTGGTTCTGCCTGGCGATGGCGGCCAATCTGGCGCGCGTGCGGACTGCGACGACCGGTGGCCAGTGGCGCTATCTGGGGTGGTTGTTGCTGTTTAGCGCGGTGAGTGAAATTCCTTACCGAATGTTCATTCCCAATCCCGACACCTTGAATGTGCTGCCCACCCTTGCCCTGGGCTTGCTGGTGGTTCGTGGATGGCAGCAACCGGTGCTTGCATCGCGACTGCTGGCGGTCGGCGCGGTACTGCTGGCAGTGTTTTTCTCCCAGCGCTTGATGTTCGGTTTCTATGGCGTTCTGTTGCCGCTGGCGATGCTGCTGGTACTGCAACGGCCTTGGTATTTCGCACTGTTGCCGGGGATGGTGTGCCTGGCGGCCAATCAATGGCAGGTGCTGTATTACTCTGTTCGATTGGGCAATCACGTGGCGATGGCGGCAGTCGCCACTTGTCTGATTGCGCCATGGCTCGGGCTGTTCTTGTTGCGACATGCCGAGGGCGTAAAACCACCGCCCATGCGACGTTGGGCGTATGCGCTGTATCCCGTGCATTTTCTGCTGTTACTCGCAGTACGACAGGCTATCGCATAACCCCCGTAGGAGGTATGCAAGACTCCGCGCGCGATCCCATGTCGTAAACGCACCTTTGCGTGGCGCCCGTAGGCATTTGACGACTCCAAGCCAGTCATACCATCGCTACCAAAGGGCACTGCCGAAAAGCCAGTGCCTCACCGAGACGAATGGCGCACCGCCGCCGCTGGGAGAGACGCGATGTTCAGCAAGCAAGACCAGATCCAGGGTTACGACGATGCACTGCTGGCGGCGATGAATGCCGAGGAGCAACGTCAGGAAGATCACATCGAGCTGATCGCGTCGGAGAACTACACCAGCAAGCGCGTGATGGAAGCGCAAGGCAGCGGCCTGACCAACAAATACGCCGAAGGCTATCCGGGCAAGCGCTACTACGGTGGCTGCGAGCACGTCGACAAAGTTGAGGCGCTGGCCATCGAGCGCGCCAAGCAACTGTTCGGTGCCGATTACGCCAACGTCCAGCCGCACTCCGGTTCCTCGGCCAACAGCGCCGTGTACCTGGCCCTGCTGCAAGCCGGCGACACCATCCTCGGCATGAGCCTGGCCCACGGCGGTCACCTGACCCACGGCGCCAAAGTGTCGTCCTCGGGCAAACTGTACAACGCCGTGCAGTACGGCATCGACACCAAGACCGGCCTGATCGATTACGACGAAGTCGAGCGCCTGGCCGTCGAGTGCAAGCCGAAGATGATCGTTGCCGGCTTCTCGGCCTACTCCAAGACCCTCGACTTCCCGCGCTTCCGCCAGATCGCCGACAAGGTCGGTGCACTGCTGTTCGTCGACATGGCTCACGTCGCCGGTCTGGTCGCTGCCGGTCTGTACCCGAACCCGCTGCCTTACGCCGATGTGGTCACCACCACTACCCACAAGACCCTGCGCGGTCCACGTGGCGGCCTGATCCTGGCCAAGTCCAACGAAGAAATCGAGAAGAAGCTCAACGCGGCAGTTTTCCCGGGTGCCCAGGGCGGCCCGCTGATGCACGTGATCGCCGGTAAGGCAGTGTGCTTCAAGGAAGCGCTGGAGCCTGGCTTCAAGGTTTACCAGCAACAAGTGATCGACAACGCCCAGGCCATGGCCGGCGTGTTTATCAAACGCGGCTACGATGTAGTGTCCGGCGGCACCGACAACCACCTGTTCCTGGTCAGCCTGATCCGTCAGGGCCTTACCGGCAAAGAGGCGGATGCAGCACTCGGTCGCGCCCACATCACTGTGAACAAGAACGCTGTCCCGAACGATCCACAGTCGCCGTTCGTGACCTCCGGCCTGCGTATCGGCACCCCGGCAGTCACCACTCGCGGCTTCAAGGTGACCCAGTGCGTCACACTGGCCGGCTGGATCTGCGACATCCTCGACAACCTCGGCGATGCCGATGTCGAAGCGAATGTTGCGCAGCAAGTGGCGGCCCTGTGCGCGGACTTCCCGGTTTATCGCTGAGTGCGGTTTTGGAGTAAATGACTATGCAACGCTACTCGGGCTTCGGCCTCTTCAAACACTCTCTCAGCCATCATGAAAACTGGCAGAAAATGTGGCGCACGCCGACCCCTAAAAAGGTCTACGACGTGGTCATCGTCGGCGGTGGCGGGCATGGTCTGGCGACCGCCTACTACCTGGCCAAGGAACACGGCATCACCAACGTGGCCGTGGTCGAGAAAGGCTGGCTGGGCGGCGGTAACACCGCGCGCAACACCACCATCGTTCGTTCCAACTACCTGTGGGACGAGTCGGCGCACCTGTACGAACACGCGATGAAATTGTGGGAAGGCCTGTCCCAGGACCTGAACTACAACGTGATGTTCTCCCAGCGTGGCGTCTACAACCTGTGCCACACCCTGCAGGACATTCGTGATTCCGAGCGTCGGGTCAGCGCCAACCGCCTCAACGGCGTCGACGGCGAACTGCTCGATGCCAAACAGGTTGCCGACGAGATTCCGTACCTCGACTGCTCCAAGAACACTCGCTACCCGGTGATGGGCGCAACCGTCCAGCGTCGCGGCGGCGTGGCCCGTCACGATGCCGTGGCCTGGGGCTTTGCCCGTGCTGCTGACGCCTTGGGCGTGGACCTGATCCAGCAGACCGAAGTGATCGGTTTCCGTAAGGAAAACGGCGTGTGCATCGGCGTTGAAACCAACAAGGGCTTCATCGGCGCCAAGCGCGTCGGTGTGGTCACCGCGGGTAACTCCGGGCACATGGCCAAACTTGCCGGTTTCCGTCTGCCGATCGAATCGCACCCGCTGCAAGCACTGGTGTCCGAGCCGATCAAGCCGATTATCGACAGCGTGATCATGTCCAACGCCGTGCACGGCTACATCAGCCAGTCCGACAAGGGCGACCTGGTGATCGGCGCCGGTATCGACGGCTACAACGGCTACGGCCAGCGTGGTTCGTACCCGGTGATCGAACACACTGTCCAGGCCATCGTCGAGATGTTCCCGGTGCTGTCGCGCGTACGCATGAACCGTCAGTGGGGCGGCATTGTCGACACCACGCCGGATGCGTGCCCGATCATTTCGAAAACCCCGGTCCCGAACATGTTCTTCAACTGCGGTTGGGGTACCGGTGGCTTCAAGGCCACACCTGGCTCGGGCAACGTATTTGCCGCCAGCCTGGCCAAGGGTGAAATGCACCCATTGGCTGCACCTTTCTCCATCGACCGTTTCCACAACGGTGCGTTGATCGACGAACACGGCGCTGCAGCAGTCGCCCACTAACAGGAGAAATCCCTATGTTGCATATCTTCTGTCCTCACTGTGGCGAACTGCGCTCCGAAGAGGAATTCCATGCATCCGGCCAGGCGCACATCCCGCGCCCACTGGATCCGAACACCTGCACCGACGAGGAGTGGGGCGACTACATGTTCTTCCGCGATAACCCGCGCGGTCTGCATCACGAGCTGTGGGATCACGTCGCCGGTTGCCGCCAGTACTTCAACGTCACCCGCGACACCGTGACCTACGAGATTCTCGAAACCTACAAGATCGGCACCAAGCCACAATTCACCGACAAGACCGATAGCCCGAAAGCGGCCAGCACGGCTCTGGGAGAGAAGGTATGAGCCAGATCAATCGCCTGTCCAACGGCGGACGGATCGACCGCAACAAAGTCTTGACCTTCACCTTCAACGGCCAGAACTACAAAGGCTTCGAAGGCGATTCCCTGGCCGCTGCACTGCTGGCCAACGGCGTCGACATCATCGGTCGCAGCTTCAAGTATTCCCGTCCGCGCGGCATCTTCGCCGCCGGTGCCGAAGAGCCGAACGCGGTGTTGCAGATCGGCGCCACCGAAGCCACGCAGATCCCTAACGTGCGCGCCACGCAACAGGCGCTGTATCAAGGCCTGGTCGCCACCAGCACCAACGGCTGGCCGAGCGTGAACAACGACATGATGGGGATTCTCGGCAAGGTCGGCGGCAAGCTGATGCCACCGGGCTTCTACTACAAAACCTTCATGTACCCGCAATCGTTCTGGATGACTTACGAGAAGTACATCCGCAAGGCCGCCGGCCTGGGTCGCTCGCCGACCGAGAACGATCCGGACACCTACGACTACATGAACCAGCACTGCGACGTGCTGATCGTCGGTGCCGGCCCTGCCGGTCTGGCGGCTGCCCTGGCGGCTGCGCGCAGCGGTGCCCGCGTGATCCTCGCCGATGAGCAGGAAGAGTTCGGCGGCAGCCTGCTCGATTCCCGCGAAAGCCTCGACGGCAAGCCTGCGACCGAATGGGTCGCCAGCGTCATCGACGAACTGAAGAACACCCCGGACGTGCTGCTGTTGCCGCGCGCCACCGTCAATGGCTACCACGACCATAACTTCCTGACCATTCACGAGCGCCTCACCGATCACCTCGGCGACCGCGCACCGATTGGCCAGGTGCGTCAACGCATTCACCGGGTCCGTGCCAAGCGTGTAGTGCTGGCGACCGGTGCTCACGAGCGTCCACTGGTCTACGGCAACAACGACGTGCCGGGCAACATGCTCGCCGGCGCCATCTCGACCTACGTGCGTCGTTACGGCGTGGCACCGGGCAAGAAGCTGGTGCTGTCGACCAACAACGACCACGCCTACCGCGTTGCCCTGGATTGGCTCGATGCCAGCCTGCAAGTGGTGGCCATCGCCGATGCCCGCAGCAACCCGCGTGGTGCGCTGGTGGAAGAAGCGCGTGCCAAAGGTATCCGCATTCTCACCGGCAGCGCCGTGATCGAGGCCCGTGGCAGCAAGCGCGTGACCGCTGCCCGTGTGGCCGCCATCGATGTCAAAGCCCACACCGTGACCAGCCCAGGCGAATGGCTCGACTGCGACGTGGTAGCCAGCTCCGGTGGTTACAGCCCGGTGGTTCACCTGGCTTCGCACCTGGGTGGCAAGCCGATCTGGCGCGAAGACATCCTCGGTTTCGTACCGGGCGAAGCACCGCAGAAGCGCGTGTGTGTCGGTGGCATCAACGGCGTCTACGGCCTTGGCGATTCTCTGGCCGACGGTTTTGAAGGGGGCGCTCGCGCCGCCGCTGAAGCCGGGTTCCAGACCGTCGAAGGCGTACTGCCGAAAGCCCTGAGCCGTCTCGAAGAGCCGACCCTGGCGCTGTTCCAGGTGCCGCATGAAAAGAACACCGCACGGGCGCCGAAGCAATTCGTCGACCTGCAAAACGACGTCACCGCCGCCGCCATCGAACTGGCGACCCGCGAAGGCTTCGAGTCGGTCGAGCACGTCAAGCGCTACACCGCGCTGGGCTTCGGCACCGATCAGGGCAAGCTCGGCAACGTCAACGGCCTGGCCATCGCTGCCCGCTCGCTGAACGTGACCATCCCGCAGATGGGCACCACCATGTTCCGTCCGAACTACACGCCGGTGACTTTTGGCGCCGTGGCCGGTCGTCACTGTGGGCACATCTTCGAGCCGGTGCGCTACACCGCACTGCATCAATGGCACCTGAAGAGCGGCGCCGAGTTCGAAGACGTCGGCCAGTGGAAACGTCCGTGGTACTTCCCGAAATCCGGTGAAGACCTGCACGCGGCAGTCAAGCGCGAGTGCAAAGCCGTGCGCGACAGCGTCGGCCTGCTCGACGCTTCGACCCTGGGCAAGATCGACATCCAGGGCCCGGATACGCGCGAGTTCCTCAACCGCGTCTACACCAACGCCTGGACCAAGCTCGATGTGGGCAAGGCCCGTTACGGCCTGATGTGCAAAGAAGACGGCATGGTGTTCGACGACGGCGTGACGGCTTGCCTGGCCGACAACCATTTCGTCATGACCACCACCACCGGCGGCGCAGCTCGTGTGCTGCAGTGGCTGGAGCTGTACCACCAGACCGAATGGCCGGACATGAAGGTGTACTTCACCTCCGTCACCGACCACTGGGCAACCATGACCTTGTCCGGGCCGAACAGCCGCAAGCTGCTCAGCGAAGTCACCGACATCGACCTGAGCAACGAAGCCTTCCCGTTCATGACCTGGAAAGAAGGTCTGGTCGGTGGTGTGCCGGCGCGGGTATTCCGGATTTCGTTTACCGGTGAGCTGTCGTACGAAGTCAACGTGCAGGCCGACTACGCGATGGGCGTGCTGGAAAAAATCGTCGACGCCGGCAAGAAGTACAACCTGACCCCATACGGCACCGAAACCATGCACGTGCTGCGGGCCGAGAAGGGTTTCATCATCGTCGGTCAGGACACTGACAGCTCGATGACCCCGGACGACCTGAACATGGGCTGGTGTGTCGGTCGCACCAAACCGTTCTCGTGGATCGGCTGGCGTGGCATGAACCGCGAAGACTGCGTGCGTGATCAGCGCAAGCAACTGGTTGGCCTCAAGCCGATCGATCCGAACAAATGGCTGCCGGAAGGCGCGCAACTGGTGTTCAACACCAAGCAGGCGATCCCGATGACCATGGTGGGTCACGTGACCTCCAGTTACCTGCACAACTCCCTGGGCTATTCGTTCGCCATGGGCGTGGTCAAGGGCGGCCTGAACCGCATGGGCGAGCGCGTGTTCGCACCGCTGGCCGACGGCAGCGTGATCGAGGCGGAAATCGTTCCTTCGGTGTTCTTCGATCCGAAGGGCGAACGCCAGAACGTTTGATGGTTCGGATCCTGTGGGGTGCAGCTGCACCGTGGTGAATTCATCGCGAGCAGGCTCACTCCTACAGGTGACCGCGTAACCCTTGTAGGAGCGAGCCTGCTCGCGATGGCGACAGTGCAGCCACCACAGGAACCAACAGAATTCAGAACAGGTGCTTTATGACCGCAGCCAATGTTTACCAACAACGCCCAACCTCCGGGGCCAAGGCCGAGTCGTCGCTGCATCACGCCGACCTCGCCAGCCTGGTGGGCAAGGGCCGCAAGAACGCCGGTGTGACCGTGCGTGAGAAGAAACTCCTCGGCCACCTGACCATCCGTGGCAATGGCCACGACGCCGCATTCGCTGCTGGCGTGCATAAGGCCCTCGGTATCGAGTTGCCGGGTGCACTGACGGTCATCGTCAAAGGCGAAACCAGCCTGCAATGGATGGGGCCGGATGAGTGGCTGCTGATCGTGCCGAGCGGTGAAGAGCTTGCCGCCGAGCAGAAACTGCGCAAAGCGCTGGGCGATCTGCACATTGCAATCGTCAACGTCAGCGGTGGCCAGCAACTCCTCGAACTGAGCGGCCCGAACGTGCGCCAGGTGCTGATGAAGTCCACCAGCTACGACGTGCACCCGAACAACTTCCCGGTGGGCAAAGCTGTCGGCACGGTATTCGCCAAGTCGCAACTGATGATCCGTCACACCGCTGAAGACACTTGGGAACTGTTGATTCGTCGCAGCTTCTCGGATTACTGGTGGCTGTGGTTGCAGGATGCTTCTGCCGAGTTCGGCCTCAGCGTTCAGGCTTGATCAGCGATCAACTGTAGGAGCGAGCTTGCTCGCGAAAAACGTCAACGATAACGCGTGCTTCCTGATTTAACGCGTCGTCCTGAAGTCCTTCGCGAGCAAGCTCGCTCCTACAGGAGGCATCCACCGATTTCTCAGGAGTCACCGCACCATGAGCCGCGCCCCAGACACATGGATTCTGACCGCCGACTGCCCAAGCCTGCTCGGCACGGTGGACGTGGTGACCCGCTTTCTGTTCGAGCAGGGCTGCTACGTCACCGAGCACCATTCGTTCGATGACCGGCTCTCGGGCCGTTTCTTCATTCGTGTGGAATTCCGCCAACCCGATGGCTTCGACGAACAGTCGTTCCGCGCGGGCCTGGCCGAGCGTGGCGACGCTTTTGGCATGATCTTCGAACTGGTCGCGCCGAACTATCGGCCGAAAGTGGTGATCATGGTCTCCAAGGCCGATCACTGCCTCAACGACTTGCTCTATCGCCAACGCATCGGCCAGTTATCGATGGACGTCGCTGCCGTGGTCTCCAACCACCCGGACCTCAAGCCGTTGGCCGACTGGCACCAGATTCCGTACTACCACTTCCCGCTGGATCCGAACGACAAGCCGTCCCAAGAGCGTCAGGTGTGGCAGGTCATCGAAGAGTCGGGTGCGGAGCTGGTGATCCTTGCGCGCTACATGCAAGTGCTGTCGCCGGAGCTGTGCCGCAAGCTCGATGGCAAGGCGATCAACATCCACCACTCCCTGCTGCCCGGGTTCAAGGGCGCCAAGCCTTATCACCAGGCCTACAACAAGGGCGTGAAACTGGTGGGCGCCACGGCGCATTACATCAACAACGACCTCGATGAAGGCCCGATCATCGCCCAGGGAGTGGAGGCCGTGGACCACAGCCATTACCCGGAAGATTTGATCGCCAAGGGGCGGGATATCGAAGGGCTGACGCTGGCGAGAGCCGTTGGCTATCACATCGAGAGAAGAGTGTTTTTGAACGCCAATCGTACGGTCGTTCTTTAGATCGCCTTCGCTGGCAAGTCGGAACGCCGCATCGCAGCTCCTACAGCTGATCGCGTTTCCCCTGTAGGAGCTGGCTTGCCAGCGAAGAGGCCTTAACAGAC
Organism: Pseudomonas sp. GL-R-19; assembly: GCF_019956375.1. NCBI lineage: Bacteria > Pseudomonadati > Pseudomonadota > Gammaproteobacteria > Pseudomonadales > Pseudomonadaceae > Pseudomonas > Pseudomonas sp. GL-R-19. Next base: position 194,304 of record NZ_JAHBDJ010000092.1, read on the forward strand.
AACACAAGACACAAAGGCAATAACCCGAGCACTTAACGCGCTGCCTGCCTGGGTAACGCGGTTTCATAAAAACAACATCGAGGTGAAAGCATGTCTGGTAATCGTGGAGTGGTGTATCTCGGCGCTGGCAAGGTCGAAGTGCAGAGTATTGACTATCCGAAAATGCAGGACCCGCGCGGCAGGAAGATTGAACACGCTGTCATCCTGCGTGTGGTGTCCACCAACATCTGTGGTTCCGACCAGCACATGGTGCGCGGTCGTACCACGGCGCAAACCGGCCTGGTGCTGGGTCATGAGATCACCGGTGAAGTGATCGAGAAGGGCAGCGACGTCGAGAACCTGAATATCGGCGACCTGGTGTCCGTACCGTTCAACGTGGCTTGCGGGCGCTGCCGCTCCTGCAAAGAGATGCATACCGGCGTGTGCCTGAGCGTCAACCCGGCGCGTCCCGGTGGCGCTTATGGTTATGTCGACATGGGCGACTGGACCGGTGGTCAGGCCGAATACGCCATGGTGCCGTACGCCGACTTCAACCTGCTGAAACTGCCGGATCGCGATCGGGCGATGGAAAAAATCCGCGACCTGACCTGCCTCTCCGACATCCTGCCGACTGGCTATCACGGTGCCGTGACCGCTGGCGTTGGCCCGGGCAGCACCGTGTACATCGCTGGTGCCGGTCCGGTTGGCCTGGCTGCAGCCGCTTCGGCCCGTCTGTTGGGTGCGGCGGTGGTGATCGTCGGCGACGTCAACACCGTTCGCCTGGCTCACGCCAAGGCCCAGGGCTTCGAAATCGCCGACCTGTCCCTGGAAACGCCGCTGCACGAACAGATCGCCGCACTGCTCGGCGAGCCGGAAGTGGATTGCGCCGTCGACGCCGTTGGCTTCGAAGCCCGTGGCCATGGCCATGCCGGCGTGAAACACGAAGCCCCGGCCACTGTGCTCAACTCGCTGATGGGCGTGGTGCGTGTGGCAGGCAAGATCGGCATCCCCGGCCTCTACGTGACCGAAGACCCGGGCGCTGTCGACGCTGCCGCGAAAATGGGCAGCCTGAGCATCCGTTTCGGTCTGGGCTGGGCCAAGTCCCACAGCTTCCATACCGGCCAGACCCCGGTAATGAAGTACAACCGCCAACTGATGCAGGCGATCATGTGGGACCGTATCAACATCGCCGAAGTGGTAGGCGTTCAGGTGATCAGCCTGGATCAGGCTCCACAGGGTTATGGCGAGTTCGATGCGGGCGTGCCGAAGAAGTTTGTGATCGATCCGCACAAGATGTTCAGCGCGGCGTAAGTCTTCAGGCCAAACAAATCGGCGACCTTCGGGTCGCCGTTTTTGTTTGGATATCTTTTTCAAACGGCTGCCAGGGTTCCTGATTCAATACCGGCCCCGCCGGCTGCTCAGTGGTGCCATTCATCGCGTGGCATCCAGGGATTCACGTTTCTTATACGTGACCCGTGTAAAAACGGATGCGCGGCAAGGAACATGATTGAGGATGCCCGGTCAAATCGTCAGTTTTACCGCCGGTTTTCGGATGGTTTCATGGCACAAGAGGATGTCTGGATGAAGATTTCACGCGGTATTGCACTCGCTTCGCTGTTGGCACTGTCCGCCAGCCCGGCCTTTGCGCAGTTCAGTCTGAACGACGCGGCCAATGCGATTTCGGGCATGAACGGCGGTGACGCGACCGCGACTGCCGCACCAACACCGCAGACAGCTGACCTGCTAAGCACCCTCACTCAATTGAACATCACCCCACAGCAAGCCATCGGCGGTGCCGGGGCGATGCTGGGGCTGGCGAAGAACCAGTTGAGTTCGACCGACTACTCGGAACTGGCCAAAAGCGTGCCGGGCATCAACATGCTCTCGGGCGGCGGCGAGTTGGGTGCGCTGGCCGGTCTGCTCGGCTCCAGCGGCAAAGCGGCAGGGCTGGACAATGCCCTGGGTAACGTCAAGGACACCAACGACCTGAACAACGCCTTCAGCGCTCTGGGCATGGACAGCGGCATGATTGGCCAGTTTGCCCCGGTGCTCCTGCAGTACTTCGGTCAGCAGGGCGTCGGCGGTACGCTGCTGAGTAGCCTGGGCAGCATCTGGGGCGCCGGCACCGGAATCTGATTCAGCGGCGCTCGGCGCGCAAGGCGTCGATGCGCTGATCCTTCTCGATCCAGAGCTGGTTGACCCAGTTCTGGATCTTCTCGCGAAACGCAGGATCGTTTTCGTAGTCGCCCTGCCACAGCGCCGGGTCGAGTTCGCGGGTCTGGATATCGATGATGACCCTTGGCACATCGCCGCTGATCAAGTCCCGGAATCCCGGAATCTTCTGCTGCGGGTAAACCACCGTCACATCGAGAATCGCATCCAGCTGTTCGCCCATCGCCGCCAGTACAAACGCCACGCCGCCAGCCTTGGGCTTGAGCAGGTGGTTGAACGGTGATCGCTGTTGAGCGCGTTTGGCCGACGTGAACCGCGTGCCTTCCAGATAATTGACCACGGTTACCGGTTGGCGCTTGAACAGCTCGCAGGCCTGTTTGGTGATTTCCAGATCCTTGCCCGCCAGTTCCGGGTGTTTGGCCAGGAATGCCTTGCTGTAGCGCTTCATGAACGGGTAATCCAGCGCCCACCAAGCCAGGCCCAGGAAGGGCACCCAGATCAGTTCTTTCTTGAGGAAGAATTTGAAGAACGGTGTGCGCCGGTTCAGCGTCTGGATCAGCGCCGGGATGTCGACCCAGGATTGATGGTTGCTGATCACCAGGTACGAGGTATCACGGCGCAGATCGTCACCGCCGCGGATGTCCCATTGGGTGGGGATGCACAGGCGGAAAATCAGCTTGTCGATCTCGGACCAGGTCTCGGCGATCCACATCACCACCCATGAGGCGTAATCGCGAAAACGACCGGGCAGGACCAGCTTGAGCAGGGCAAACACCAGCAGTGGCCCGATCAGGACCAGGGTGTTGAGCACAAGCAGCAGGGTCACGAAACAGCCGGTGAGCAGGCGGCGCATAAGTCACTCGTGGAGGCGGTTGGGCGCGCCATGATAAGCAGCTTCGGACGGCAGGCCAAATCGGCGGTGACGAATGTTTCACTTTCGGGTCGTTAACCTTGTGGGAACGATCAAGCGAACGACGGTCTAAAATCCGACCGCACACTCTCATGGAAACCCATTACGTGAAATCCCTCCTTGCAGTGTTCTCCCTCATCGCCCTGCCGGTCATGGCCGCCGAGCCGACCCTGTACGGGCGTTACGAATACATTGCCCTGCCGGAAATCGGCGGGCAGGTCCTCAAGGCCAAAATGGACACCGGCGCCCTGACCGCGTCGCTGTCGGCCAAGGACATCGAAACCTTCAAGCGTGACGGTGAAGACTGGGTGCGTTTCCGCCTCGGCACCAAGGGTGCGGGTAACCAGGTCTACGAACACAAGATAGCGCGCATCAGCAAGATCAAGACCCGTTCTGAAGAGGAGGAAGATGACAGCGAAGCAGTCGCGCCCACGAAGCGTCCAGTGGTCGATCTGGAGCTGTGCCTGGGTAACGTCAAGCGCACCGTGGAGGTCAACCTCACCGACCGCAGCAGCTTTAACTACCCATTGCTGATTGGGGCCAAGGCGTTGCGTGAGTTCGGGGCGGCGGTGAATCCGGCTCGGCGTTTTACGGCCGACAAGCCGGATTGCTGATTTTTTGAAGGCTTAAACCTTCGGCATCGTCGCAATCATCGAAGGCCGCTGGCTCACCTCGAAATACCATGCCGCCAGTTGCGGATTCGCCGTGCGCCATTCCAGATCCGGATGGCGCAAGTCCAGGTAACCCAGTGCACAAGCCACGCTGATCGAGGCTACGTCGAAGTGGCAGGTCAGCTCGGCAATCGCATCTTTCTCCAGCAATGCCAGGGCGCGGCGGATTTTGTCGCGCTGGCCATCGAGCCATTCGTCCCAGTGTTTTTCCGGGGCGCGCAAGGCGACTTCGTAGCGCACCAGCACGGCCGCGTCCATGATGCCGTCGGCCAGCGAAGCGAGGGTCAGGCGCCGCCAGCGGGCCGAGCCTTCGCGGGGGATCAGCGGGTTGCCGACGTGCTGCTGATCGAGATAGTCGAGGATGACCCGGCTGTCATGGATGACATTGCCATCGGCCAGGCGCAGCGCCGGGATTTTGCCCAGGGGGTTGTCGTCGATCAGAGTCAGGTCCGGGTTGACCGGGGTGAGCACACTGGTCTGCAGTGCCACGCGGTCCTGTTGACCGGTTTCATGCAGCAGCACCATGACTTTGCGAACGAAGGGAGAGAGCGGGTTGTGGTACAGGGTCATGCTCGGGGCGGACATGGCAGCGTCTCGATCGGTGGCAGTGTCGGGCAGCATAGCGCGTCGGAGTGATAGCTCAAGATGGCAAACACCCTTGTAGGAGCGAGCCTGCTCGCGATAGCGGTCTGTCAGCCAGCATTGATGTTGAATGTCAGGCCGCCATCGCGAGCAGGCTCGCTCCTACAGGGTTTGGGTCTTAGTTGGCTGGCACTGCCGCTTGCAGGCTTGGGGCGGGCTGTTGAGGCTTGATCTCACGGGCAACCGTCCAGACGATGAACGCGGCGACAATGTCGAAAATCGCCAGCACCACGAACAGTGGGCTGTAACCGATCTTTGTCACCATCACGCCAAACACCAGGGTGAACGCGGCTGCGCCCAGGTAGCCGAACATGCCGCCCATGCCGGTGGCGGTGGCCACTTCGTTTTTGCCGAAGGAGTCAGAGGTGATCGCATACAGCGCACCGGACAAGGTCTGGTGAGCGAAGCCGCCGATGCACAGCAGCGCAATCGCAGTGTAGGGGCTGGCCACCAGGCCGATGCAGGCCGGGCCGATCATGCACGAGGCGCCGAACAGCAGGACCATTTTGCGCGAGGTGAACAACGACACGTTGCAGTACTTGTGGAAGAACGGGCTCAGGTAACCGCCGAGCACGCAGCCCAGGTCGGCGGCCAGGAACGGCAGCCAGGCGAACATCGCGATCTCTTTGATGTTCATGTGCCGTTCGGTCATCAGGTACAGCGGAATCCACGCGTTGAAGGTCTGCCACGCCGGTTCCGAGAGCATGCGCGCGCTGGCGATGGCGTAGAAGTTGCGGTTGCCGATGATCTTTTTCCAGCTGCCTTTTTTCGTCGCCGGGTCTTTGAAGTGTGCTTCCTGACCGCTGAGGATGTAGTCGCGCTCTTCGTCGCTCAGGCGTTTTTGATCCCGTGGGTGCTTGTAGAAGATCATCCACAGGAAAGTCCAGGCCACGCCCAGGCCGCCGACGATCAGGAACGCCAGTTCCCAGCCGCTGTGCAGAATCGCCCAGACCACCAGCGGCGGCGCCAGTACGGCACCAATCGACGAACCGATGTTGAACCAGCCGATGGCCACTGAGCGTTCTTTGGCCGGGAACCATTCTGTGGAAGTCTTGACCGCCGCCGGTAACCCTGCGGCTTCGGTCAGGCCAAGCAGGCCGCGGACAAAGGCCAGGCCCTGCCAACCGGTCGCCAGCGCGGCCAGTGCACAGGCAATCGACCAGGCGAAGGCGAAAATGGCGAAGCCCATTTTGGTGCCGATGGCATCGATGATATAGCCGGCTACCGGTTGCATCAGCGCATAGCACACCTGCCACGCGACCACGATGTGCGAGTACTGCTCGGTGGAGATGTTCATTTCGCTCATCAGGGTCGGAGCCGCCACTGACAGGGTATTGCGAGCCAGGTAGTTGACCATCAGGCCGGCCGTCACCAGGCCGACCATCCACCAGCGGATGCCTTTGACTTTCATCACGTCACCATCATTTTTTGGATTTATTTTTGGTGTTGCGGTTGTTGTAGGTTGTCGTACAACATACGCCTTTATAGGAGCGCAAGGGTAAAACTGTCAACAGATATGTCAGTGG
>NZ_JAHBDJ010000089.1:0-1049 GCF_019956375.1 Pseudomonas sp. GL-R-19
TGGACTGCACCCCAAAAGTTGGACACCAACCCTGACTTTTGGCGGTGTTTCCATGGGCAAGTTTTCGCTTCAGTTCAAAATTACGGCCATTGAGGCTTATATCAACGGCAATGAAGGCTTTCGCAAGGTAGCTCACCGCTACTTGATCGACTGCAGCCTGCTTCGGCGCTGGGTCGCCACCTATCGCGCTCGAGGCAGTGCTGGCCTGCAATCTCATGGTCGCCATTACAGCGCGGCATTTAAACGCTCAGTCATCCAATGCATGCAAGAGGAGCGGCTCTCACATCGGGAAGTCGCCGCGCGGTTCGGGCTTGGTCAGTCCTCGCAGGTGGGCATTTGGGAGCGGCAGTACTACAGTGGCGGTCTTCCTGCCCTGATCGTACCCAAGAGAAAAAAGGCTGTCGTCATGCCCAAAAAAACGCCTGTCCCTGATCAATCCCAATCCGTGGACGACGATTCGAAGAGCCGAGAGCAACTGAAGGCCGAACTCGAGCACCTACGTATGGAGAACGCGTACCTAAAAAAGCTCGAAGAGATAAGGGAGGTTTCGAGGAGGAGTCGCCCCGGGAAAAAACCATCTCCGTAATGGCGTTGAGATCCAGGTTTCCTCTGGACGGTCTGCTCAAGTTAGCCAACCTGGCCCGCAGCACGTTCTATTACCAGGTCCGCGCCCTTCAGAAACCTGACAAATATGCCTCGCTGAAAACGAAGATCCGAGACCTCTACGACGAGCACGAAGGGCGATTTGGCTATCGCCGCATCGCTTTGGCGCTTCAAAAGAAAGAGTCGGTCAGTGAAAAAATGATTCAGCGCCTAATGGATCGCATGGGCCTTAAATCCTTGGTGCGCCCCAAAAAGTATCGATCCTACAAGGGGCAAATTGGAACCATAGCGGCGAATCTCCTGGAGCGTAATTTCGTCGCGCAACGGCCCAATCAGAAGTGGGTAACTGACGTCACCGAGTTCAAGGTCGGATCAAAGAAGCTCTATCTGTCGCCGGTAATGGATTTGTACAACGGTGAGATCATCGCCTATGAAACGGCCCCGCG
>NZ_JAHBDJ010000090.1:0-1042 GCF_019956375.1 Pseudomonas sp. GL-R-19
GGCTGCTGCCGTCGCTGAGATTTTTCTCGTAGACCGTCAGCTCACCGCCATACACGTTGAGGCCGTTGAGGGTCACCGGATTGTCGTTGTTGTAGACGTTGAGCACCAGGTTGGCGGTGCTGCTGTCTCCGTCCGAGTCGGTGAGGGTGTAGGTGAAGGATTCGGTGCCGTCGCCACCGCCATGCAGGGCTTTGAAGTCGGCATCGCTGGTGTTCAGCGTGTAGGTGTAGGTGCCGTTGGCGTTGAGCACCAGGGTGCCGTAAGTGCCGGTGAAAGTGCCGGGGGTGATCGGGCCGGTGTTTTCACCGAGCGTCACCTGGTCGGCGCCTTGCACGTCGTTGCTCAGCACGTTGCCATTGAGGGTCAACAGGGTTTCCGAGGCGGTACTGGCGTTGCTGTCGTCCACGCCATTGGGTAGGTCGTCGACGATGTTGACGTCCAGCGAACCGGTCGCGGTGGTGCCGTTGTCGTCAACCACGGTCACGGCGAACTGTTCGGGCAGCGTGTTGGCGCCGTTAGCGGTTGGGTGGGTTTCGTTATCGTTGAGGGTGTAGCTGTAGCTGATCACCCCGGTCGCCGCGTTGAACCCGGTGATGGTCAGCGTGCTGCCCAGCGGGGTGGTGATCGATTGCGGGAAGCCGGCGGCCACGCCACCGCTGACCACGGCGATGCCGCCCACGGTCAGGGTCGTGACACCGTCGAGGGCGGTGACGGTGAAGGTGCCGCTCTGGGTCAGGGCCGGCGTGTCGGGGCTGCTGCCGTCGCTGAGATTTTTCTCGTAGACCGTCAGCTCACCGCCATACACGTTGAGGCCGTTGAGGGTCACCGGATTGTCGTTGTTGTAGACGTTGAGCACCAGGTTGGCGGTGCTGCTGTCTCCGTCCGAGTCGGTGAGGGTGTAGGTGAAGGATTCGGTGCCGTCGCCACCGCCGTGCAGGGCTTTGAAGTCGGCATCGCTGGTGTTCAGCGTGTAGGTGTAGGTGCCGTTGGCGTTGAGCACCAGGGTGCCGTAAGTCCCGGTGAAAGTACCGGGGGTGATCGG
>NZ_JAHBDJ010000091.1:0-1008 GCF_019956375.1 Pseudomonas sp. GL-R-19
AAATTGATACTGGAGCAGGCTGTTCCTGCCGAATGGGTTGATCAGGTGTTTGAAGAACACCGTCAACGCCAGTACCCGCGTGAGCTTTTGTTTTCGACCATCGTTGAGCTGATGTCCCTTGTTTCATTGGGCCTACGGCCCTCCTTACATGCCGCTGCCCGGCAAATGGAGGGGCTGCCGGTTACGTTGGCGGCGCTCTATGACAAGGTCAGCCGCACAGAGCCCGTGTTGCTGCGGGCGTTGGTTACAGGAAGCGCCGAGCGCCTGGCCCCGACGATAAAAGAGTTGGGCTGCTCAGCCATTTTGCCCGGCTGGCAGCTGCGCATTGTCGACGGCAACCACCTGCCTTCTACTGAAAAACGCCTGGGGGCTTTGCGGCGTGAGCGAGGTGCGGCGCGCCCAGGGTTTTCAGTCGTGGTCTACGACCCGGACCTCGATCAGATCGTCGACTTGCAGCCATGCGAGGATGCCTACGCCAGTGAGCGCGTCAGCGTGCTGCCGCTGTTGGCCCGCGCCACTAAGGGCCAGCTGTGGATGGCCGATCGGCTGTACTGCACGCTGCCCGTCATGCACGCCTGCGAGGAAGCGGGGGCTTCGTTCATTATTCGCCAGCAAAGCAAACATCCACGGTTGATTGAGGAAGGCGGCTGGCAAGAATCTGTGGCCATCGAATCCGCAACGGTGCGCGAGCAAATCATCGAACTCAAAGGTGGTCACCGCTGGCGTCGAGTTGAACTGAACCTACAGACACCTACTGACTCAGGCGACACGGTGATGTGGTTCTGGAGCAACTTGCCAGACACCGTCAGCGCCGGGCAGATCGCCGAGTTATACCGTCGTCGCTGGAGTATCGAAGGGATGTTCCAGCGCCTGGAATCGGTGCTGGACAGTGAAATCGAAAGCCTTGGCGCTCCGCGGGCGGCGTTGCTGGGTTTTGCCTCGGCGATCCTGGCCTACAACGTCCTGGCAGTGCTCAAGCGCAGCGTGGAACAGGCTCATCGCGAGACA